>DASWCX010000431.1:0-7673 GCA_036395815.1 Actinomycetota bacterium
CGGTCCGAGGGCAGAGCCCAGGAACAGGAAGGCCGCTCCCGGGTCGCCTGGACCGTACAACGGGGCCCCGACGACGACGTCGTCGTACCCATCCCCGTTCACGTCCCCGGCCGAAGCCACCGACCAGCCGAACCAGGCACCTGGCTGGCGACCCCTGGCGGTCCAGTCGGGCGCGGCGGAAGGGCCGGCGGCCGAGCCAAGGAAGAGAAAGGCCGCCCCGGCGTCGCCTTGACCATAGAGCGGGGCCCCGACGACGACGTCGTCGTACCCATCGCCGTTCACGTCTCCGGCAGAAGCCACCGAGGTGCCGAGCTCCCCGTTCGTCTGATGGCCAAAGGTGGTCCAGTCGGGGGTGGCCGAGAGGCCGGTGGCAGAACCCAGGAACAGGAAGGCCGCTCCCCCGTCGTCTGGACCGTAGAACGGGGCCCCGATGACGACGTCGTCGTACCCATCGCCGTTCACGTCTCCGGCAGAAGCCACCGAGGTGCCGAAAGAGGCGTACGCCTGGTGGGGCCAGACGGCCCAGTCGGGCGCGGTAGAGGGTCCGGTGGCCGAGCCCAGGAACAGGAACGCCGCTCCCGGGTCGCCTGGACCGTACAACGGGGCCCCGACGACGACGTCGTCGTACCCATCGCCGTTCACGTCTCCGGCAGAAGCCACCGAGGTGCCGAAAGAGGCGTTCCTCTCGTGGCCCTCGACGACCCATTCGGAGGTGGCTCTCGGCAGACCCAGAGCCACTTCCGGGAGGCCGACAATGGCCGCGGTCAACCCCACCAGCACCAGACGGGTGATCATCGATCTGAACATGGCCCCACCGTCCCCTGGGCACGTGCCGGATGGGCGGATTGTCCTGCCGCCGCCTCGGGGTGTCAAAGGAGAAGTTCCTTCGGGTTCGAACTGACCCTACGAGCCGATCCAGGCGTCGATGCGGTTCTGCACCTCGCGGAGGCGCTCAGCCATGGACTCGAGCATGGCAACCGACACGCTGGGATGCACCAGTAGGAACTCCCGGAATCCGTCGCCTGGGATCCGCAGGGCCTCGACCGGCTCGACCGCCTTGACAGAGGCCATGCGCTTCTTCGACGAGAGCAACGCCATCTCCCCGAAGACGCTGCCGGCCTTCAGGATATGGAAGCGGCCTCCCACGTCGACCTGGGCCGATCCAGAGATGATCACGTACATCCCGTCGCCCTTGTCCCCGGCCTCGACGATCTTGCTCCCCGGTTCGAACGAAACCCGCTCCCCCACCTGCACGATCGAGGAGAGGTCCTGGGCTGCCAGGCCCGCGAAGAACGGGATCTCCCGCAGCGCCTGCGTCTCGTTCATTCCGGCCAGACTACCGCGCCGGCTTGCGTGCTAGCGCTTCGGCTCCCACGTGAACAGGCGAACCGCCGCGAGGATGCCGACCACTCCCCAGATCCCGATCACCAGGAGGTCCCCCGAACGGAAACCATTCCCCGTGGGGGAGAAGTACGCCGCCTTCATGGCCTGGGAGAAGTGATACACGGGGAACACCTTCGCCAGCTTCACGTACCAGGCGTTCGGGTCCTGGATGGGAATGAAGATGTCGGACAGGAACAGCAGGGGAAGGATGATCGCCTGCACCACGGCCGGGGCGGCCTCGGCGTTCGGGATCAGCCCCGTCAGCGCCAGGCCCAGCGCGGAGAAGGACGCCGCCCCCACGGCGATGGTGAGCAGGAAGGCCGGCAGGGTTCGGCTGGGCAGCTTCGCGTGGTAGAAGGCCGCCCCGAACGCGGCCACGATGGCCACCAGCAGGGCGGCCACCAGGATGGCATGGACGATCCGGCCGAACAGGTATGCCCACCCCGGCAGCGGGGTGCCGCGGGTCCGCTTCAGGATCCCGGCGTCCCGCTGGAACACCACGCTCATGGCGAGGTTCGTGTACGTGGCGGTGATGATCGAGAAGGCGGCGATGGCGGCCACGTAGAACGTCGAAGTGCTGATCCGCTTGCCGAAGACCGAGACGGTGTCGTTGCCGAACAGGGCCGTGAAGATCACCAGGAACATCAGCGGGAAGGCGAAGGTGAAGAAGGCCGAGGCCGGATTCCGCCAGAAGGCCTTGTTCGTGTACCGGACCTGGCGGAGGGCCAGCGCGAGATCGCTCACCGGCGCCGCCTCCTCCCGGCCCGAGTCGGCGCGGGCTCTTCGGCTTCGGCCTCGGCCTCTCGCCCGGTGAGGTCCAGGTACACGTCCTCGAGTGAGGGCCTGGTCACGTCGAGCCCCTCGAGCCTGATCCCACGGTCCAGGGCCCAGCCGGTCAGCTCGTGGAGGGTCCTGGTGGGGTCCTCGGTTCGAAGCCGCACCAGCCCATCCGACACCTCCGCCCCCGCCGCCACGGAATCCGGGGGGGTCGGGCCGCCGTCGGGGAGCCGGAACGTGACCCGGGTCGCCGCGGTGTCCCTTCCCCCCAGCGTGGCCGGCGAGCCCTGGGCCACGATCCGGCCGTCGGCGATCACCGCCACCTCCCTGGCCAGCACCTGGGCCTCGTCCATGTAGTGCGTGGTCAGGAAGATCGTCTTCCCCAGCGCCTCCAGGTTCTTGACCATCTGCCACGCCCCCCGGCGGGCCGCGGGGTCGAACCCGGTGGTGGGCTCGTCCAGGAACAGCAGGTCCGGGTCTCCGGCCAGGGCGATGGCCACGTCGAGCCGGCGCTGCTGTCCACCCGAGAGCCGCAGGACGCGCGTGTTGCGCTTCTCCTTCAACCCCACCACCTCGACGATCTCGTCGACGGATCGCGGGCGCGGGTAGTAGCCCCCGAACAGCTCGATGGTCTCGGCCACCGTCAGGTAGGGATCGATGCCGGTGGACTGGAGGACGATCCCGATCCGGGAACGAAGGTCCCGGTCCCGCCTCGACGGGTCGAATCCCAGGACCGAGACCTCACCGGCGTCGCGCTCGCGGAAGCCCTCCAGGATCTCCACGGTGGTGGTCTTCCCGGCCCCGTTGGGGCCGAGGAGGGCGAACACCTCGCCCAGGCGGACGGTCAGGTCGATGCCGCGCACCGCCTCGACGTCCCCGTAGGACTTCCGGAGCCCCGCGATCTCGATCGCCGTGTCGCTCATCGCCGCATCGCCCCGGACGCTATCTACAGCCGCCGGCGTCCGCGGAAACCGGAATCGGGGCGGTGCCACCACTCCACCCGGTCCTCGCCCAGGCGCCAGCACAGGAACGCCTCCTGGCCCTCGACCCGTCCGGGGAAGTCGATCAGGCCCGACTCCGGGTCGCGGAGCACGATCCCGCGGTCCACGATGTCCTGGATCTCCCGGCGCAGGGTGTCGATGGCATCCCAGTACTCGCGGCTCACCGCGCCGCCGCCGTTCGTCCGGGCCGTCCGCCGGAGCCGCTCGCCGCCGTCGAAGATCACCCGGCGCGCCCGCTGGATCCTCAGCAGCGACTCCGAGATCTGGGGCAGCAGGCCGTTCGCCTCCTCCGGCGTGTACTCGCGCTCCGCCATCAGGCCACCACCCCGGAGGCACCAGCACCGTCGAGCCCGATGATCCCGGGGAGGTCGTCCAGGGTCGTGATCCTCGGACCGGTGTGCTCCGGGAACCGGCCCCGGCGGTCGATGAGGACCCCGAACATCCCCACGGCCTCGGCGGGATCGGTGTCGAACTCCGGGTTGTCCCCCACGTACACCGACTCATCCGGTTCCACCCCAGCCCGCTCCATGGCCAGCCGGAAGATCCTTGGGTCCGGCTTCTCCATCCCCTCCACCCCGGAGATGACCCGGACGTCGAAGAACCGGGTCACCCCGAGCTGTTCGAGCAGCCGCTCGAGCCATTCCTCGAAGTTCGAGACCACCCCCAACGTCATGCCGGATCCCTCCATCCGGGAAAGCACGGGGCGGACGTCGGGGAACAGCCGGTAGTTGGCCAGGTCGGTGAACTCGGCGTACAGGGCCTCCGCCAGCCGGTCGGCGTCAGGCAGCCCGAGCTTGGCCAGCAGAGCCATGTAGATCTCGCGCCAGAAGGCCCTGGACTTCTCGGATGACGCCGACCACACTTCGCCCTCCCGGGCGGCGCGGGTGAACCGCTCGGCCACGACGTACAGGCCCTCTCGCAGGTCCGCCGGATCGACCTCGTGGCCCTCCCGCTTCATGACCAGCGTGAACAGCTCGGGGAACGAGGGATGGGGATGCACCAGGGTCTCGCCCGCGTCGAAGAACACCGCCCGGTACGCCACGTCCCCCATGATAGTTGTGGGCCCCACGCCGAAGCCTCCGACGAGGCTAGGGAGCGGGCTCGGCCTACCGCGACTTCAGCTCCGCCCACAAGCGGTCGACCTCGGCTTCGAGGTCCTCGACGGTTCCGTCGTTGCGGATGACGAACCCGGCCGCTCGCTCCCGATCGGCGTCCGGGATCTGGGCGGCGACCCGGTCCCTAGCGTCATCCTCGGTCATGACCCGGTCGGCGGTCACCCTGGCCACCCGAACGTCCTCCTGCGCCGACACCGCCACGACCACGTCGAACAGCCCCTGGAGGCCGGCCTCGAACAGCAGGGGAACCGCGTAGACGACGATCCGATCGGTCTCGCGGTAGGGCGCCGTCTCCTCGGCGAACAGCTGCGCCACCTCCGGATGCACGATCGACTCGAGATCGCGGCGGGCATCGGGATCCCTGAACACGAGCTCGGCGAGCCGGCCCCGATCGATCTCCCCGGTCAACCGAACGGCCTCGGGTCCGAACCGCCGCAGGACCTCCGCGTACCCGTGGCTGCCGGGCTCCACCGCCCTCCGGGCCAGATCGTCGGCGTCGATGACCACCGCCCCCCGCTCTTCGAGCATCCGGGCCACGGTGCTCTTCCCGGCCCCGATCCCCCCGGTCAACCCGACCAGCAACATCGCGAGGTCGATCCTAGATGGGGAGTGGCAAAGGGCGAGCCCGCGGGAGCGCTACTGCCGGCCCTCGCGGCGCTTGAGGTCGGCCATGATGGCCTCGAGGGTGATGTCCTCGTCCCCCGTCTCCTGCTCGGGCTCGGGTTCGGGCTCCGGCTCCGGCTTGACCTGGACCGCGGCCTCCTCGGGCGCGGCGGGCTCGGGCTCGAGGGTGGCCTCGAAGGCCTCCTGGCCCGACTCGTCGGCGCGGGTCTCGGCGTCCTCGAGGGCGGCGGCGGTCTCCGCCGACGGCTCGGGTGCGACCTCCGCGCTGACCTCCTCGGTGGCCTCGGCGGTGATCTCCGGCTCGGGAAGGGCCAGCTCGTCCTCGGACACCCGCTTGATCGACAGGCTGATCCGGCGGCGGGAGACGTCGACGTCGACCACCTTCACCCGGACCTGGTCGCCGACCTGGACCACCTGCTCCGGCGAGTCCACGTGCTCGTTCGACAGCTCCGAGATGTGGACCAGCCCCTCGATCCCGTCCGCCACCCGGACGAACGCCCCGAACGGGACCAGCTTCGTGATCTGCCCGCTGATGACCTCCCCGGCCTGGTACTTGCGCTCGAACTCCCGCCAGGGGTCCTCCTGCGTGGCCTTGAGCGACAGCGAGACCCGCTCCCGGTCCAGGTCGACGTCGAGCACCTCGACGTCGACCTCCTGCCCCACGGACACGATCTCGCTCGGATGGTCGACGTGCTTCCACGACAGCTCGGAGACGTGCACCAGCCCGTCGACCCCGCCGCCGATGTCGACGAAAGCCCCGAAGTTGACGATCGAGGAGACGGTGCCGTGGCGGCGCTCCCCCTTGCGCAGGCTCTCCAGGAACTTCTTCCGCCCCTCGCTCTGGGATTCCTCGAGGAAGGCCCTTCGGGACAGGACCACGTTGTTGCGGTTCCGGTCGAGCTCGATGATCTTGCACTCGAGCACCTGGCCGACGTAGGGGTGGAGGTCGCGCACCCGCCGCAGTTCGACCAGCGAGGCCGGCAGGAAGCCGCGAAGCCCGATGTCGAGGATCAGCCCGCCCTTGACCACTTCGATCACCGGTCCCTGGATGGTGCCGCCCTCCCGCATGATCCGCTCGATCCGGCTCCACGCGCGCTCGTACTGCGCGCGCTTCTTCGACAGGATCAGCCGGCCCTCCTTGTCCTCGGTCTGGAGGACCAGGGCTTCGATGCGGTCGCCGAGCTTGACCACCTCGCCGGGATCGAGATCCTGGCGGATCGACAGCTCCTTCGCCGGGATCACGCCCTCGGACTTGTAGCCGATGTCGAGCAGGACCTCGTCCCGGTCGATCTTGACCACCTCGCCCTCGACCAGGTCGCCGTCCTTGAAGTCCTTCAGGCTCTGCTCGATGGCCCGGACCAGCTCCTCGGGCGTGAAGTCGTCCTGCGCTACCGGTGCCTCGCTGTTCGTCTCGATCTCCGACCACTCCTTCCGCGTCCAGCGAGCGGCTGTCTTCCCCGCCACAGGACCACGAGGCTTGGGGGCTTGTGGTTCCATGCGCGGACGACAGGCGTCGCCGGAGCGTGGCAAGTGTACGGGCGCGGCAATTGGCCCGTCAATCAGGCCTCGCGCCGCCTCCGTGCCGGCCAGGCCCGGTGACCCGCCCCGCGGCCCTAGGGGAGCGCCTCCCAGTTCCAGGTCTGGTTCGTCCCGTTGGTCCACTGGTTCGTCAGCCACACCTCGCCATGGGCCGCGCTCAGGCTGGCCGCCGGGTCCGACGCGGCCCCCGCGTAATCCCCCCACCGGCAGTTGAAGGGGAGCTGGGAGCAGCTGAAGTCGGAGTCGAACGTGGGCGACAGATGGACCATGACGAATCCGGACTGCGCGCCCGAGCCGACCTTCGACACCATCTGGGCCGCGGGGAACGTGGTCGACGAGGTCGTGGTGAACCCGATCACGATGGAATCCCCGTGCGCCGAGCCAGAGGGGTTCACGGTTCGGTCCGGGGCGACCGCGCCGTTGAACACCCACAGGTTGGCGTCGCTGACGGTTCCCGACTGGGCGATGGAGGGGGTGGCGGGAATGCTGACGTCGACCTCGTACCACCGGAACTCCGTCTTGTTGGTGCTGCTGGCCACGGCGTGCCCGGTCCACACGACCATCTTCCCGAGCCTGGGATCGATGGCCGACACGGCGTGCTCCAACCGGCCGTCCAGTGTCTCCAGCAGGTTGCTGGTCCCCTTCTGGGGCGCGTTCGCCGCGGGAGGCGCGTACACGGGGACGGTCACCGACTTGCCCGTCACGAGCACTTGCGGAACCGTCGGGTTCCCGGGCGTCGGTCGTACCGGGTGGACCGTGATCACGTTGCCGGTGCCGCAGATATCCGGGCATTCGATGTCCGAGGAGGTCAGCACGAAGCCGACCTTGGAGGGATCGTCCTGGATGGCCGGGACCGGGGTGAAGGCCTGGCTGCCGTCCTGGTTACGGAGGTTGGTGAACTTGCCCGTCTTGAAGTTGCTCGCCGGCGGGCAGGTCGTGATGGGGCCGCTTCCCTGCGGCTTGTCGATCCACAGGAGGTCGGAGCGGTCCGCGTGCAGGCTCGACGCGCTGGGGTAATGGTTCACCCCGATCAGCAGGAAGTTCTTGGTCTGGCCCAGCTTCGGGTAGTCCGGATATTCGGTTGTGGTGTAGCCGAAGCTCGCCGAGTACGCGCAGAAGCTCCCCGGGATCGTGGTGGGGTTGGCGTCCTTGCTGAACCCCCACTGCATGGTCTGAACGCTGATGTCCCACACGTTGTAGTAGAAGCGCTGCGTGATCGGGTCCCATAGCACCA
>DASWCX010000432.1:0-3594 GCA_036395815.1 Actinomycetota bacterium
CGAACTCGGCCTGGGCCTCGAAGATCCCGGCCTCGGCCTCGCCGGCGGTCACTTCGATCGTCCGGGCGATCTCCCGGAGCTCCTCCTCGGCCCGTTCCAGGGCTGCCCGCAAGCGAGCCGTCTCCTCCTCGGCCGTCCCGGTCCTTTCCTTCGGCAGGTCGTCCTCGATCGACGGCTGCGGCGTGACCACGAACGCCGGGGCAAGGGCGGCGCCAGGCGCCGCCGCCCGCCCCGTGAGCCGGGTGCTCATCCCTGATCCCCCTCGCCCAGTCCGGACTCCACCAGCCGGACCAGGTCGGCCAAGGCCTCCTCGGCCCCCTGCCCCGACGTCCGGATGGTGATCGCGTCGCCCTGGTGGCAATCGAGCGTCAGGACCGACAGCACGGACTTGCCGTTCACCTCCCGGTCATCCTTGCCCACGACGACCTCCGCCGACGTCGCCGCGGCGGCCCTGGCGAAGACCTTCGCCGGCCGGGCGTGGAGCCCGGTGGGGTTGCGAAGGGTGACAGTGGCCTCAGGCACCGACGCTCACCCCCGCCGGGACGGGCTCGCGGACCCCCCGCGTGGCCTTCAGCGCGTTCACCACCAGCGCGGTGAGCACGGTCCCCGCCGCGATGGCGAGCAGGTACAGCGGCCAGTGGCCGATCAGCAAGACCACCCAGATTCCACCGTGCGGCGCTCGGAGCGTGGCGTTGAACAGGAACGACAACACACCGGTCAACGCAGAACCGACCATCAGCGACGGGATCACCCGCAGCGGGTCCGCGGCGGCGAACGGGATCGCTCCTTCGGTGATGAACGAAGCGCCCAGCAGCCACGCGGCCTGTCCCGCCCGCTTCTCGGCCTCGTTGTACAGGCCGGGTCGCATCACCGTGGCCAGCGCCATGCCGAGCGGAGGCGTCATCCCGGCAGCCATGACGGCGGCCATGATCTGGTAGTTCCCGGCGGAGAGCGACAGGAGGCCGAAGGAATAGGCCACCTTGTTCACCGGCCCTCCCATGTCGAACGCCATCATGGCCCCGATCAGGATGCCCAGCAGGATCTCGTTGGTCCCCGACAGGCCGTTCATCCAATTCTGCAGGTGGTGGTTCGCGGAGGCCACCGGTTGCCCCACCACCAGCAACATGATCAGTCCGACGATGAGACCGCCGCCGACCGGATAGACCAGGATCGGCATCATTCGCTGGAGCGTTCCTCTGATGGGGAGCTTCTTCAGCTCGATGACGACGAACCCGGCCAGCAGGCCCGCGATCAACCCGCCCAGGAACCCCGCTCCCACCTCGCGAGCGATGAGCCCTCCGACGATGCCGGGCGCGATCCCGGGGCGGTCGGCCATGGCGTACGCGATGAACCCGGCCAGGATCGGCACCAGCATGCTGAACGCGAAGCCGCCGATGCTGAGCAGCACGGCGCCCAGCCACAGCCAGTAGCCCGTGTGCACGTCGCCCGGAAACTGGATCTTGCCGTCCCTGAGCACCGTGACCTTCGTGACCGCGATCGGGCCGTTCTTGCCGACGGCCAGCTCACCGACCACGAAGGCCAGGGCGATCAGGATGCCTCCGGCAACTACGAACGGGATCATGTAGCTGACCCCGGTCATCAGCCACCGGCGAACCGTCTCCGCCCGCCCGGCGCCGCCGGTCCCGCCGAGCTCCAACCCGGTCTGGGCGGTGTCGCCCGGACCGCCGGGCCCCCCGGCCACCGCGGCGGCGACCCTCGTCGGTGTGGCCTTGCCCGCGGCGGCGGCGCGGTCCAGGATCTCCGGGGCCTTGTCGATCGCCTCCCGGGTTCGAACCTCCACGCTCGGCAGCCCGGCGAACCGGTCGCGGTCTCGCACCATCGCGTCGACCGCGAAGATCACGGCGTCGGCGCCGGCGATGAGACCGGCGTCGAGCGGAGGCGCGCCCGATGCGCCCTGCACCTCGACGTGGATCTCGTGCCCCTTCTGCCGGGCGGCGACCTCGAGGGCCTCGGCCGCCATCTCGCTGTGGGCGATGCCCGTGGGACAGCTCGTCACCGCGACGAACTTCATAGCTGGACCTCCTTCCGGATTACGTCGTACACGGCCTCCGGTGAGCCCGCCTCCCGGAGCGCGGTTCGGAATTCCTCGTGGATCAGCCGGCGGGCCAGGCGCGAGAGCACCCGGACGTGCAGGTCGTCGGCCCCCTCCGGGGCCGCGATCAGGAAGATCAGGTCGGCCGAGCTGCCGTCCTCCGCCCCGAAGTCCACTCCCGCTCCGCTGCGGCCGAACGCGACCGACGGCCGGGCAACGGCCGGTGACTTGGCGTGTGGGATGGCGATCCCCGACTCCATGCCGGTTCCGCCCGTCTCCTGCTCCCGGGCCCACACGGCGTCGACATAGGTCGGGACGTCGCTCACCCGGCCGTCGGCCTCCAGCAGCTTCGCCAGCTCCTCGATGGCGGCCCGTCGCTCGGTGGCCGCGAGGCTCACCGATACGAGCGACGGGCTGGTCAGCTCCTCGATGGTCGTCATCCGATCCTCCTTGTCTCTTCCGCGGCTCGACCGGCGTCGAGCTCCTCCACCGTCACCTGGTCGAGGGCGATGTCCGCCGGGCCCGGCATCCCGGTGCCGGGGAGCTGGACCGCAGCCGTCCCCCACGCCACCGCTGCCCTAAGGGCCTCCGGGATCGCGCCATCGGCCGCCAGAAAGCCCGCCAGGGCGGCGTCGCCCGCCCCGACCGTCGACCTGGGCACCACGGGCGGGGTCCACGCTCGAAGGGCGACGGCGTCCGAGACCGACAGGGCCCCGTCCCCTCCCAGTGAGACGAGCACGTGTCCCACGCCCCGGTCGAGGAGCCGGCGGGCCCCCTCGAGTACGTCGCCCAGGGTGCGCATGGGGTACCCGACGGCTTCCTCCAACTCCTGGGCGTTCGGCTTGACGAGGTCGGGGCCGGCATCGACCGATACCCCCAGCGCGGTTCCCGACGTGTCCACTGCCACCCGGACCCCGGCGGCCCGCAGCCTGGACACGAGGCTCGCGTACAGATCCTCGGGCGCGCCCGGGGGGAGGGCACCGCACAGGGCCACCCATTCGGCGCCTCGAGCGGCTGCCACCGTGGCCTCCACCAGAGCGTCGGACTCCGCCTCGGAGAGCCCGGGCCCCGGGGCGTTCAGCTTCGTCACCGTCCCGTCCGGCTCGACGGCCGCGACGTTCTCGCGGATCGGCTCGGCGATCGGAACCGCCACCACATCGATGCCGAGGCCGGCCAGGAGATCCAGCAGCTGGTCCCCCTCGCGGCCTCCCGTGGGGATGACGGCCCGGGCGGGGATGCCGTTCGCCATCAGGGCGTGAGCCACGTTCACGCCCTTCCCTCCCGGGTGCACCCGGGCGGCGGTGGCCCGAACGACCTCCCCCCGCGCCAGCGTCGGGATCTCGAGAGTTCGGTCAACCGAAGGGTTCGGCGTGAGGGTGACGATCATGCCAGCACCACCTCCACCCCGGCCTCCTCGAGCGCCTCCACGTGGGCCGGCGCCAGCCCGCTGTCCGTCACCAGGGCGTCGACCTGTTCGATCGAGGCGAACCGGACGGTGTCCTCTTCGCCCACCTTCGTGTGGTCGGCGAGCACCACCACCT
>DASWCX010000433.1:0-12862 GCA_036395815.1 Actinomycetota bacterium
CAGCTGGGCTCGACCCCGATCACCGGGATCCCGGCCCGGATGGCCGGCCGAAGCTCGTCCAGGATCTGGCGGAGCAGTCGCCGGGCCAGGCCGAGCATCCCGTGGTCGTACAGGGGGCGTCCGCAGCACAGCGATCTCGCCGGCATCACCACGTCGAACCCGGCCGCCTCCATGACCTCCACGGCGGCCTCTCCGGCTTCTGGGTGGAAGTGGTTGGTAAACGTGTCCGGCCACAGGATCACCTTCCGGCGCCCCTGATTCCGCCGTGGCCGGCCGCCCATCCACCGCCTCAGCGTGCGTGAGGCGAACCGCGGCGCCTGCCGGTCCGGGGCGATTCCGCCGGCCCGCTTCAGCAGGCCACCGAGCACCGGCGCATTCAAGACGAAGTTGGCCACCGCGGGGACCTTCGAGCCAAGGCGGGCCCACCAGTAGATCAGCCCCATCGCGTACGCGGCCCTGGGGCGGACCTTGCCCCGGTAGTAATGGGCCAGGAACTCGGCCTTGTACGTGGCCATGTCCACGTTCAGCGGGCATTCGGACTTGCATCCCTTGCAGGCAAGGCAGAGATCGAGGGCTTCCTTGACGTGGTCGTCGCGCCAACCGTTCGCACCGATGGGGTCGCCGTGGAGCATCTCCCACAGCAGGTGGGTTCGACCCCGCGTGGAGTGCATCTCCTCGCCGGTGACCATGTAGCTGGGGCACATGATCCCGGTGTCGGCCTTCCGGCACTTGCCCACGCCGATGCACCGCTCGGTGGCCCGGACGAAGCTGAACTGGTCCTCCGCGTAGGCGAAGTGGGTAACCGGTTCCTTCGGGCCGTAGTCCCTGCCGTACCGAAGGTCC
Organism: Actinomycetota bacterium; assembly: GCA_036395815.1. Taxonomy (GTDB): domain Bacteria; phylum Actinomycetota; class UBA4738; order UBA4738; family UBA4738; genus DASWCX01. Next base: position 844 of record DASWCX010000433.1, read on the forward strand.
TGGTCCAGCCGATGGGGACGGACGATCTTGCCGGGATTCATCCTGTCGTCGGGGTCCCAGATCGCCTTGAACTCCTCGAACGCCCGAACCAGCTCCTTCCCGAACATCTTCGGCAGCAGCTCGGCCCGCGACTGCCCGTCGCCGTGCTCGCCGGACAGGGAGCCGCCGAAGGAGACCACCATGTCGGCGGCCTCCTCCACGAACTCGCGAAACTTCGCGATCCCGGCATCGCTCTTCAGGTCGAAGTCGATCCGGGTGTGGACACACCCCTGGCCGAAGTGCCCGTAGAGGGAACACCCGTAGCCGAACCGGTCGAACAACCTGCGGAGCTCGCGGAGGTAGTCGCCGAGGCGGTCGGGCGGGACGGCGGAGTCCTCCCATCCCTCCCAGGTGTCCGGCATCCCGGGAACCCGGGCCGTGGCGCCGAGGGCCGATTCCCTGACCTCCCAGACCTTCGCCTCGAGCGGCGGATCGTCGTACAGCTTCATGGTCGGCGCGCTTTTGCGCTTGCCGAGCTTCCGCATCAACGTCTCGGCCTTGGCGTCCGACTCCTCCTTCGACTGCCCGCCGAACTCGACCAGCAGCCAGCCCTTGCCTTCCGGCACCAGCTCGATGTCCTGCGGGTGGACGTGCTTCTTCTTCATGTCCTCGACCAGGCGGTCGTCGATGCCCTCCAGGCCGATGGGCCCGTGCTCCAGAACCTCGGGCACGTCGTCGCCGGCCTCACCGACGCTCGGGTAGGCCAGGACCAGCAGCGACCGTGCGGGCGGGCTCGGGACCAGCCGGACCCTGGCCTCCAGCACCGTCACGCACGTGCTCTCCGTGCCGACCAGCGCCCGGGCCACGTGGAACCCGTTCTCCGGCAGGAGCTGCTGGAGGTTGTAGCCGGAGACCCGTCGCGGGATCCGCGGGTACCGCTCGCGGATCAGGTCCGCGTGGCGATCGCGGAGGTCGCGGAGCTTCGAGTAGATCTCGCCGCGGCGACCACCCGCCGCGATGATCCGCGCCAGCTCGTCGTCGGGGGTGGGGCCGACCCGCATCCGCAGGCCGTCGTAGGTGAGGACCTCGAGCTCCTCGGTGTTCTCCTCGGTCTTGCCGGCCATCACCGAGTGCACCCCGCAGGAGTTGTTGCCGATCATGCCTCCGAGCGTCGCGTACTGGTGGGTCGAGGTGTCCGGGCCGAACGTCAGGTGGTGCCGTTCCGCCTCGCGGTCCAGATCGTCGCGGACGATGCCGGGCTGAACGAGGGCGAACCTCGCCTCCGGGTCGAGCTCCAGGAGCCGATGGGCGTGCTTCGACCAGTCGATCACGACCGCCGTGTTGCAACACTGCCCCGCCAGGCTCGTCCCACCGCCCCGGGACAGCACGGGGAGGTCGTGGCGGCGGCACGCGGCCACCGTGGCGACCACGTCGTCCACCGTCCTCGGGATGACCACCCCGATCGGCACGTGCCGGTAGTTCGACCCGTCGGTCGCGTACAGGGCGCGGGCGCCGGGATCGAACCTGACCTCGCCCTCGACGTCGCGCTCCAGCTCCTCCAGGAGCGTCACGGCCTGATCGGAGGGGACGCTCGCCAGGCCGGCGGAACCCGGGCGATGTGTCGTGGCCAGTCGAACCGGGCGCATACGCGGTGGGAGCTACCCGGCCCCCCACCGGCGAAACGTTCGGACGTCCCGCGCCTGGCTCGGTGACGGCGCCGTGACGGAGAATGCGGATGCTGGCTCGCTCGGGTGGGTCACGGTCGCGCTGGACGGGCGAAAGGAGCCGACATGGACGCCGATCTGGTGCTGGAAGGTGGAGGGGTCAAGGGCATCGGGCTGGTGGGTGCGATCTCGGTGCTGGAGGAACGGGGCTACGCGTTCCATCGGGTGGCGGGGACCTCTGCCGGGGCCATCGTGGGCGCACTGCTGGCGTCGGGGATGGACGCCGCAACGCTTAAGGACCTGATGCGTGCGGTCGACTACACGAAGTTCCAGGACCCCAGCTTCCTCGACCACATCGGTCCCATCGGGGAGGTGTTCACGCTGTTCCTGGACAAGGGCATCTTCAAGGGCGACTACCTCAAGCAGTGGCTGACCGACGAGCTGGCGAAGCGGGAGGTCCGGACGTTCCGCGACCTCCGGCTGCCCCCTGACCCCGAGAGCGACCTGGCCGAGGAGCAGCGCTACAAGCTCGTGGTGATGGTCTCGGACGTGACGCGGGGGGAGCTGGTCCGGTTGCCGTGGGACTACGCGAAGTACGGGCTGGAGCCCGAAGATCAGCTGGTGGCCGACGCCGTTCGGGCTTCCATGTCGATCCCGTTCTTCTTCCAGCCGGTGAAGCTGCATCACACCGTCCTGGGCCAGGACTGCTATCTGGTGGACGGCGGACAGCTCTCGAACTTCCCGATCGACGCGTTCGACCGCAGCGACCGCCAGCCGCCACGCTGGCCCACGTTCGGTATCAAGCTGTCGGCCCGGCCGGGAGCGAACCAGGTGGCCAACGAGATCCACGGAGCGATCGACCTGGCCAAGGCCCTGATCGGAACGATGGCGAACGCCCACGACCAGATGCACATCGACCAGCCGTGCGTGGCGCGACGGACGATCTTCGTCGACACCTTGAAGGTCAAGGCGACCGACTTCCACCTCGGCCAGGACACCCAGAACATGCTGTTCGCCAACGGCCGAGAAGCGGCCACCCGCTTCCTCGACGGCGCCCAGGGCCAGCCCGCCTGGGACTTCCCCACCTACGTCGCCGAGTGCCGGACGTGAGCCCGGTGATCGACGCGAGAGCCCGGGCCGGCCCCCGTCAGGTCCCCCAGTCCGGCATGTTGTCGAGGGCGGTGTTGCGGGTCAGGTTCACCTGGTCCGATCCGTCAGCGCTCATCGAGTAGACCTCGTAGTTGCCGTCCCGGTTGGTGGCGAACGCAAGCATCGTTCCGTCGGGCGACCAGGTCGGCTGACGGTCGACGCCCGCCGGATCGTTCGACACGTCGGTCTGGTCGGACCCGTCGGCGTTCATCACGTAGATCTCGAAGTCGCCGGTCCGGTCGTTCCGAAACGCTATCCGCGAGCCGTCGGGAGACCATTCCGGCGCCCAATCCGTCCCCGGGCTGTTGCTGATGTCGAGGACGTTCGAGCCGTCGACGTCCATCACGAACACGTCGTTGGGGCCGGTCGCGCCGGGACGGTCGCTCACGAAGGCGATCCTGGTGCCGTCCGGGGACCAGCTGGGGTCCTCGTCGTCGCTCGAGTGGGAGTTGGAGAGGTCGCGCTGGTGGCTTCCGTCCGCCTTCATCCCGTAGATCTCGTCGTCGCCGTCGCGGCGGCTCATGAAGGCGATCCTGGTGCCGGTCGGCGACCACGCCGGATAGTCGTCCTCGGAATCGTTCCGGGTGAGCTTGACCCGCCCCGTTCCATCGTCAGCGATGATGAAGATCTCCGCCGTGGCCGGGTCCGGCGTCTTCTTGGCGGCGAGGACCACGAGCGTGCCGTCCGGAGACAGCGCTGGACTGTATTCCTCCCCGGATGTTTGGGTCAGGCGGACCTGGTTCGATCCGTCCGGATTCATGATGTAGATCTCATCGTTGCCGTCGCGGTTCGACCGGAACACGATCCGGCCCGTCGCGCTCTCGATCCGACTTGGTGCCCCGGTCGCCGCACGGGGCCCGAGCGCGAACGGGCCGAACATGAACGCGCAGACGCTCAGCCCGAATGCCAGGCAGCGCATCCTCACCGGGGGCCCCGGACGAACCCTCGCCGCGTCAGGGCCGGACGGCACGAGCCGCGTCGACGAATCCGTAGCCATACAGGTTGTTGGGCCAGGTCCCGCTGCTGCTGCACTCCGACGAGTTGATGTGGTGGGCGGTCGAGTTGATCAGGGCCTCGGTCGCGTCTACGTTGCCGATCAGCGAGGGCTTGGCCGAGTAGATCAGCGCGATCACGCCGGCGATGTGTGGGGTGGCCATGCTGGTCCCGCTCGCGACCAAGTAGGTGCTCGGCGGCCAGGACGATCGGACGCCCTCCCCGGGAGCCACGATGTCCGGCTTGATCAGTGTCTGGTGCGGCACGGTGGCGGGACCCCGGCTGCTGAACGAGGCCAGCGTGTTGGAGCTGGTCGTGGCGCCGACGGTGTAGGACTCGTCGTACTGGGCCGGCGGGCCGTCGATCCCGATCGACGAGCAGGTCGGACCCGAGTTGCCGGCGGCCACGACCGGGACGATGCCGGCGGCGCGGACGTTCTTGACCGTCTGGTAGAGCACCCCCTGGCTGCAACCCTCCGAGGAGATCGAGCAGTACCAGGAATTGCTGACCGCCACCGGGGCCTTGGCCGGGTCGGGGTTCTGCCCGTCCAGGTTCCACGGGGCGATCATGAACTCGAAGCAGGTGATGTAGGTGTCCGGACTGCCGAAGCCGGCCGAACTCATGGACCGGCAGCTCATCCACTTGGCCCCAGGAGCCACCCCGATCTGGTTCACCCCTCCGTCGTCGCCGACCATGGTGCCGGCGGTGTGCGTTCCGTGGCCGTAGGGGTCGATGGGCGATCGGTTGGTGGGATCCGTCGCGTCGTACCAGTTGTAGTTGTGGTCCACGGTCGACCCGTTCCAGCCACGGTAGTGGGGCTTCAGCGCGGGATGGTCCCATTGCTGGCCGGTGTCGATGTTCCCGAGAACGATGCCCTGCCCCGTGTATCCGTGGCTCCAGGCAATGGGAGCGTGGACCCGGTCGACGTTCCACTCCACCGTGTCCGGCCCATGAGGCGGGGCCGCGGCCGGGCGGGGCGGCTGCGTTGGCAGGATCGTCGACTTGAGCCAGGGATCGGGGAGGATCTGGGCCACGTCCGGCCGGGCGGCCAGGGCGTCGACCACGGCCCGGCTCCCGGTGACCCGAAGCAGGTTGACCACCCAATGCGAACGGTACCTGGCCCCCATGCGGTCGAGCAGCGCCTTGATCGGCGCCTGGGCCCGGGCCGCGAACGACCGGAGGGTCTGGAAGACGAACCGCCCCTTGGCCAGCTTCGTGGGGAGCGCCTGGGCGCCGCTCACGTCGGCTTGCCTGGCCAGGAGCACGAGGAACGTGGCGGCCCGGCCGTGGGCCGTCTCCTTCAGAACAGTTGTCGCGACCTTGGCGGAACGGGCGCGTGGAGAGGGCACGGCGGGCGCGGCGGCGGCCAGCCAAAGCATCGTGGCGAGACCGAAAAGCACGGCGATCCGAACGCGTCTGTGCGACATGGCGATCCCCTTCCGTCTGCTCGTACGGCCGGCCGGCCCGGCATTGGGGCCGGTTCCGTATCCTACCGGCTCGCGCCGGGGCCTTGTTTTCGGCGGGGCCAGGGGCGCGCCGCCGAGGCGCTGCTCGGCCACACCGCCGGCTTCTACGTGCTGCGCTCGCTGGCGTGGCCGGCGGCCATCATCGTCGTGTTCGCGCCGCTGGCGGTGGCCCGGTACCGGCGCGGCTGATCTCATCGGGTGCCGTATCGTCGACACCGTGCGTTGGTCCACGACGAAGGGGAGGCGAGCCATGAGCGCAGAAGACCAGGATCCAATCGACCGGCTCTCCCGCGCGCTCGATCAGACGGGCGAGATCATCTCGAGGGTTCGGCCCGACCAGGCCACGCTGCCGACGCCGTGCAGCGCGTGGGACGTGCGGGCCCTGATCGATCACCTCCTGCACGACCTCCGTCAGTTCACCGCCCGGGCCAGCGGGGTGACGCCGGACCCTGAGGACACCGGTGCGATCGGCGACGACGGGACCGGACCCTACCGGGAGGCGGCGGACCGGCTGCTGGCGGCATGGCGAGCCGGCGGTGACCTCGACCGTACCGTGGAGCTTCCAATCGGCCAGGTTCCGGCCACATGGATCCTCGGCCAGCACGTCGCCGACGTCGTCGTCCACGGCTGGGACCTCGCCAAGGCCACCGGCCAGTCGACCGATCTCGACCCCGAGCTGGGGCAGTTCTCCCTCGACTGGGCCACGGAGAGCTTGAAGCCGGAGTTTCGCGGCGACGAGGAGAGCGGGCGGTCCTTCGGCCCCGAGGTGCCCGTGGACGTCGACGCTCCGCTGTACGACCGGCTGGCCGGATTCTTCGGGCGCAGCCCGGACTGAGGAGGGCTCGCGTGCCGATGGAGACCACCGAGTCGGGGCAGCGCTTCGAGCGGCTCGCCGCGCGCTTCCTTGCCGATCCGGCGGTGAGCCGGGGGACCGGGTTCGGGTCGAACCCCGGGCTCAGGGTCGGGGGCAAGATCTTCGCCATGCTGGGCCGAGGAGGCGAGCTCGTGGTGAAGCTCCCGAAGGAGCGGGTCGATGGTCTGGTCGCGTTGGGCATGGGGCAACGGTTCGACCCGAGGCACGACGGGCGGCTCATGAAGGAGTGGGTCACCGTGCCCGCGAAACACGCCGGCCACTGGGAGGGCCTCGCCGACGAAGCCCTGGCGTTCGTTCGACCGGCAGGTCAGAGTCCCCGTAGCCGCGGTGGCTAGACTCGGTCCATCCATGGACCAGCGGCGCGACCCGTAGCGGTCGGGTCGGAACGGGCGGCCATCATGACCGCGTACGACGCCGGGCCGATGGGAATGCTCTTCGCCGCCACCCGGCCGGAGCGCACCGTGGCTGGAGCTTCGGGGTGAGAAGGTCGGCTCGGGGACCTCACGCGAGCTGGACGGGCTCGGTCGCGAGTCGTGGGTTGGAGAGCGCTTCGAGCACGAACGCCTCGACCGCGTCCTCCCGCCCTCTTACCTGAACGAGCCCGAGCCGACGGACGACGGCCATATGCCGGATGGCCGCGTGGGTCCCGGGACCGATCACTACCTCCCCCGGCTGCGCCGTCTCCTGGAGGCGCGCCGCAAGGTTCACGGTGTCCCCGATGGCGGTGAAGTTCCGGATCTGGTCGCTGCCGATATTGCCGACGAGGGCGGGACCCGAGTTCAGCCCGATCCGGAAACACGGAAAGTCCGGGTTGCGCGCCACCACGTCCCGCATCGCGGCCTGCATGGCCAGGGCGGCCCGTGACGCGCGGAGCGCATGGTCGGGCTGGCGATTCGGCGCCCCCCACAGCGCCATCATGGCGTCGCCCACGAACTTGTCCACCATCCCGCCCTGCTCGAGGATCAGCGGCACCACGTCGCTGAAGTACCGGTTCAGCATGGCCACGACCTGGTCGGGCGAGCCGAGTTCCGAGTAGGAGGTGAACCCTCGAAGGTCGGCGAACAGCACGGTGACGTCGACCACCGAACCGCCCAGCGCGCTGTGGCGTGGATCGGCGAGCATCGCCGCGGCCACGTCGGGCGAAACGTACTGGTGGAACAGCTTCGACGCCCGAAGCTCCATCTCGAGGTGCTCCCGCCGCCTGGCGAACAACGGGGCCGCCACCACGACCAGGGCGAAGAACCCGATCTGCCCCGGGCCGTGAAAGGCCGCGTACCGGGTGGTCGATACAGCTTCGGTGGTGATGATCGCCGCGATCCACAGGAACGCCACCGTGCCGGCGGCCCACAGTGGGCGCATCACGGTGGCCAGGGCGAGCGTGGCCAGCGTCAGCCCGAGGGAGGGAAGCACCCAGGCAGCGGCGCTCCAGTCCAGGCCGGGCAACGTGAGGGCGGCAATGCCGGCCAGCAGGGAGGTGCTCGCCAGGACGGCGGTGGCCCGGATCAGCAGCAGCCGGTGCGCGCGCATCGGCGAGGCCAGCCCGATCTCGTACGTCGGGTCGACGCCGGGACCGAACGCGGCCGCAACTCCGCCAAGCGGCAGGAGCGGGGCCAGGACCAGGAACGCCATCGGGCTTCCCTTCGACCCGTAGGCGGCCAGGACCGAGAAGGCGAGGGCCACCGCCGCGGCGCCGAACCAGGACACCCGGAGCGAGGGCGTCGCCGCGAGCAGGCGGGCCACGTGGTCCGGCACTCCCACCCGGACGAGCATCGCCTCGATGGGCCCCCGGCCGGCCTCGCCCCTCACCGGAACACGCACGGCGCGCCCCCGCCCGGACAGGAGGCCGGAAGCTGAAGGATCGCCCCCGCCGCGATGGCCAATACACCCACGGCGGCCGCCACGACCAGGGACCGCCGGACCCCGTCCTTCATCAGGGCGACCGCAGCCGCGAGGGTCCCGATGCCTGCCAGGTACAGGAGGTGCCAGCCCACCGAGGGAAGGGAGTCGGGGATCACGTACAGGGCGAGGAACTGCAGGCCCAGGGTGGGGTGGGCATAGGCGCCCATCAGGACGAGGGCGAGGAAGGCCGCCACCGGCCCGGCGAGCCGGGTGGGTAGCAGGCGTCCCACAGCCACTCCGGCGAGAGCGAGGACCGCGACGATGAGCGGTTCCTCCAAGAGCTTCACCACCTCGGCCAGGCTCACCCCGTACGCGACGGCGAAGGCGCCCACGAACGGCGCCAGCAGCACGATGCCGGCGCCGACGGCCCATGCCACCGACACCAGGAGGGCCGCGGTTCGGGCCTGGCGGGGCACCGCCGTGGAGCCGAAGAGCTCCTCCGTGCCGTTCACGCGGTCCCGCAGCGCGGCGAGGTTCGCCGCCACGAAGCCGAACACCGCCAGCGGGCCGATCGGGGACCCCGCCGGCCAGAGCGGTTCGACCACCGAATGCGACTTGCGACCCCACCCGGCGAGCAGGACCAGGGCACCACTCAACGCGATCCCCGCGATGAACGCGGGGTGGCGCAACAGCTTGCGTCCCTCCACTCGGGCCAGGGTCCGGATCACCCGCGGGGTGGACGCTCGTGGCGGCCGCCCACCGATGGCCGCCTCCGGCGTCGCGGTCCGCTCCAGCGGCGCCACGGTCATGGTTTTCCGCCCGCCGGGGCGCGGGTTGCCGCGCCGAGGACTCGCCGCCCCTGCGGTCGGCGGCCTCCGCGCGGGATCCACGAGCGCCTCGCCGGGTCGAGGCTGGCCGCGACGAAGACCGCGGCCGCCACCGCCAGGGCGATGGCCCATCGGCCGTACAGGTCGAACCAGCGTGACCCGGCCAGATCGATCGGCAGGAACCTGGCGTACCGCCTGGGAAGGAGGGCCACGGTGACGAACAGCACCAGGACCGAGGGACCGGCGGCCACTCCCCCCAACCCGTCGGGGACGACGTGGGACGCGATCGCGGCTATCCCCACGGCGATCGCAACCATCGCGGCAAGTTCCACGGTCAGGGCTCCCGTCGAGCCGTCCACCCGCGCGTACCACAGGAGCGAAGCCCACACGACGGCGAGGAACGGGATGGCCAGCGCCAACCGGAGGGACCGGCGGTAGAGCAGCACTGGAGGGACCCCGGCGATGGTCGCCTCCGACGGGTCGTCCAGCACGAACCCACAGCCGATCGAGAGGAACATCGCGGCCGGCGGCACGCTCTGCAGCCCCCCCGAGCGATCGTGGTGGGCGATGAACACGAGGAAGAACGAGAACGCCCCGGTCGTGGCCATCGGCAGGAGCCGGATGGTTCGCATCGTCAGGGGCACGAGCAGCCATGCCTGGCGGAGGCGGATCGAACCGAGACGGGCGGGCCGGCCCGCGTTCATCGCCCGCCGGGCGCGCTCATGCCCCACCCATCCCGCCCTGTAGGAGGACCGCGGTGACCGTCCCGGCCAGGGCTCCGCACGCGAACACCTCCACCGGCAGCCGCCGGAGGTGCCTGAGCATGGCCACTGCGACGGCCAGCATGGTGAAGCTGGCGATGAACAGCACGTGCCATCCGACGGCGTGCCCGGGAGGCACGGGGAAGAACGGCAGGGCCCGCGGGCCCAGGGGCGACCCCACGGCGAGGACGACTATGAGGATGGGCCCGAACAGGATGCCGGCGGGGGTGGCGATCCACCGGGCGAACAGGACCCCGACGGCGCCGGCCGCCGCGATGACGAGCGGCGCCTGGAGGAGATCGACAGGTCCCGCCTTCCACCCGGAGATGGGCCCGCCGATGGTGACGGTGAGGACGTCTGCCGCGACGAGGAGGAGGCACCCGGCCAGGACGCCGGCTGCCGCCGACAGAAGGTGGGCCAGCGTGCGAGCGGACGGCACGGCCGGCATCGAGGCGTACAACTCCTCCGTTCCGCTCCTCCGGTCACGAACAGCCCCCAGGTTCACCGCCAGCAAGGTGCCGCCGGCGATCGGGATCAGTCCCATCCCGGCCAGCACCTGGGACCTGGTCGAGGGAACCATCTGCCGGAACCCGGCCAGCGCCAGGAGGTACACGCTGAGGGCCACCCCGGCCAGGAACACGGGATGCCGGACCAGGCGCCGACCCTCGACCAGACCGAGCTGTACCAGGAGCCGCCACAGGTCCCGCCCGGACGGCCCTCCTCTCGGCGGGTCGGGGCGCCGGTCCACCACCCCGATGGGCCGGTCCCCCCGGCGACCGCTCATCATCGTCAGGACCACCCCGACCACGATGGGAAGCAGGACGACGAGGATCACGCGGCCACTTCCTCCACCGCGCGGTGGCCCACCAGCAGGAGGTATCCGTCCTCGACCATGGGGTCGACCAGCTCCGCCCCCTCGGGCGCGTCGCCGATGTTGCGGTGCCGGCCCTCGCCGGTGAGCCACGACAGCCTGGCCTCGGGGGCCCGCCGGTCGGCCAGCCACACCCTGCCCCTGGCCACTTCGGACAGCTCCCGGGGCGTCCCGTCGAACAAGGTGACGCCCTCGTCCATGACGATCACCCGCCGGCAGAGCGCGGCCACGTCCTCGGTTTGGTGGGTCGACAGGATCACGGTCCGGTGCTCGGCCAGGTCCGAGACCACCTCGCGGAACCGCAGGCGCTGCTGCGGGTCCAGGCCGGCGGTGGGCTCGTCGAGCACCAGCAGGTCCGGTTCGCCGAGGAGCGCCTGAGCCAGCGCCACCCTGCGCCGCATCCCGCCCGAGAGCGCCTTGATCTTCTTGCCGGCCATCGGTCCAAGGTCGACCAGGTCCAGGACCCGCCGAACCTCGTCGTGGCGGGGCCTGCGGTCGACCATCTCCTTCAGGATCGCGACGTAGTCCACGAACTCGAACGCCGTGAAGTTCCGGTGGAATCCGGGCTCCTGCGGCATGTAGCCGAGCCGCCGCCTGATGGCCAGTCGGTCCTCCGGCTTCGACGGATCCCGCCCGAGGGCCCGGATGCTGCCCGCGTCCGGGGCGAGCACCGTCGCCAGCATGCGCAGCAGCGTGGTCTTGCCCGCGCCGTTCGGCCCGAGCAGCCCGGTGATCCCGGCCTCCGCGTTGAACGTCACCCCGGCCAGCGCCCGGGTCCTGCCGAACCGCTTCTCGACGCCTTCGATCTCCACGGTCCATCCGCTCATCCATCGCTCCTTTGCTCGAAGGTCTCGCGCCGCCCGGCGACCGCCACCGCGGCCAGGCCGATCACGATCAGGAAGGCCAGCTGGGTCGGTCCCCGGAAGGCGGCGTAGTCGTCGCCTACCGTCGCCGCCGTCGCCGTCAGCGCGGCGATCCACGCGAACGCCACGGCGCCCGAAGCCCACAAGGGCGGTGCCACGGTCGCCAGGGCCAGGCTCGAGATCGTCAGTCCCAATGAGGGCAGCAGCCAGGCCGCGGCGGTCCAGTCCAGGCCCGGCAACGCGAGCGAGGCGACCCCGGCCAGGACCGTCGAGGCCGCCAGCACGGCCGCGGCGCGGATCAGAAGGAGCCTGAAGCTTCGCATCGGCGAGGCCAGGCCGATCTCGTAGGTCGGATCGATCCCCGGCCCGTAGCTGACCGCGACCCCACCCAGCGGAAGGAGCGGGACGACGGCGAGGAAGAGCAGATCCGACAGCCGACCCGACCCGGAGGGGACGTGCCCCCGGGAGCCGTAGGCGGCCAGGACGGCGAACGCCAGGGTCGCGGTCTCCGCGGCCAGCCATGAGAGACGCAGCGACGGGGTCGCGGCCAGCAGCCGCGCCACATGTTGCCGAACGCCGAGCCGAACGAGGGCCCGCTCGACCAATCCGGGGCGAGGCGCGTCGACGGTGTCCACGATCCCGGCCCACATCCGGTCCAGCTGCTCGCCATCGATGGCGTCGGTCCGCACCGCGCCCGCGGCCAGGGCCCGGCAATCGGAGCAGCCGAGGAGAT
>DASWCX010000434.1:0-2611 GCA_036395815.1 Actinomycetota bacterium
GCCGGCAGGCCGCCGGGGGTCCACGCGAGGAGGGTGGCCGGGACGATGGGGTTCACCGGGGGCGGGTTCGTCGCCACGGGGGCCTGATCCGGAACGTCGTCGAGCGGCTGGCCCTGGGCAACGATCCCCACCACCATCCCGCCGGCCAGGCCGACCGCCAGGGCCACGGGGAGCACCAGGGCCCGCCCCATCCTCATCGGGACGCGCTCCGGAGCGAACGGGCCACCCGCAGCAGGGTCGGGAGGTCGAGGGCCGGGGCGGACAGCGACCGGTACACGCCGCCGTCCACCCACTCGAGCAGGTGGCGGCCCGGCGACCACCGGGCGACCCGGCCCGGGGCGATGGCGACGGCTTCGACCTGCGGTTCCTCCGGAGGGGGCAGGGTCTGCCCGCCGGCCTGCACGAGCATGAGCCCCACGCCGTCGAGCTGGGCCGCAGGGCGCCGAAACACCACGGTGAGGCTGTCCCCGATGCCCGACCGGGCCACCTCGGCGGCCGCCGCCCGGTACCCGGAGGGGAGGTAGCCCGGCACCAGAACCGGGAGCCGCGCTTCGGCGATCCCCTCCGCCGGGGTCAACCCATCCTCGGTCACCCCGCCGGACCACCGGTGGATCCGCCACGAGGCCGGTTGGGGCAGCCCGGAGGCCGGCAGCGACCCGGCCACCCGCAGGAGGCCGGCCCGGGACAGGTTCGATTCGACCAGGAGCTCGCCCCCGGCGGTGTGGAGCGAGATCCGCCTCGGGTCGGTGGCGGACGCGGCCTCGTAGTACCCCACGCCGGTCCGCAGGGCGACCGGCTCGGCGAAAGGTCCCGCGCCGAAGGGCCGGGCCTCCGCCCATCCGGTGACCCTGGTGACGGTGATCCAGCTCAGCCCCCGGGCGAAGGCCATGACCGACCGGGCGAGATCCCGGCCCGCCACCGGTCGGAACCGGCCGGTCCGCCAGAGGGGGAGGCCGGCCGTCCAGGCTGGCGTCATCGAGCCCGCGTCCGGCACGGGGCCGTCCCTGAACCGCTCGTCGAGCTCGCCGGCGCCGGGTCCCACCCGGAAGGTTCCGGGAGCCGGCTCCGGGTCGGTCGACAGGGCGACCGCCTCGGCCGTGAAGACCGGTTCGTCGGGCCGTTCGACCGGCAGCCCCGCGCCCGAGGCCCACAGCGAGCGTTCCCGCCCCGCCGCCGGAAGCACCTCGTAGCGAAGGGGGAACCAGGTGTCGTGGTCGAGCCAGACCACCACCCGGTCCTGGGGGAAGAACGGCCGCCACGACCCCAGGAACGTGAGGTACTGGAACAAGGGGGTGGCGTCCTGATAGGCCATGCCGACGGCCACGGCGTCGTGCCCCGCGACCCGGCCCCCGCCGAGCACCTGGAGCCGGTCCTCGGCGGCGAGGACGGTCATGGGCACGATGACGTCCGTGGGCCGGATGGAGGACGGGTCGAACGGGGGCCTGCCGGTGACGGTCCGGACCGCCACGCCCGTGTCCGCGCAGTCCGGCAGGGCGTTCCTCGGGCACGGGTTCGGGCCGGAGGCCTGCCAACGCCGGCCGTCCGTCACCAGCCGGAGGTCGTTGCGAGGCCACGCGGCCGAGGGGTAGCGAGTGGTGTCGCGGACGTCGACCCGGAAGGACTCGGGGGCCCTGAAGCTCAGGCCGGCCACGAAGGTTCGCCTGGGCACGGCCCGGGTCCAGTCCAGCTCGGTGACGTCGAAGGTGGCTCGGTAGCCGGAGAGCGTTCGCGCCGCGGCCTGGAGGTTCCGCGGGATCTCCGCGGCCAGAGCCGAGGTGTCGGCCGTGGGCCGGGGGATCACCCCGCCGGCGGTGAGCACCACCCCCACGAGGAAGCCGGACAGCAGCGCGGCGGCGACCTGGAGCCCCGCCCATCGGGGGCGGCGGCCGAAGCCGGGCAGGCCCCGCCGGCGGATCGGCGGCCGCAGCCCGGCCAGGACCGGCCGCCGTCCGCGGTCGGTTTCGGCCCGGGCCCGAGCCATGATCGCCGGGACCAGGTCGGGGACGTCGGGCGCCACCTCGAACCGGGTCAGCTCCCGGAGGCGCCAGGCGCCCCGCCGGAACGGGGCGCAGACCGGGCAGCCCGTGGCGTGCGCTTCGGCCTCCCCGGCCACGGCCCGGCGATCGTCCATGGCCTCGCTCAGCGCGAGCTGGGCCGCGTCACACCTCACCGGTGGCCTCCCCTTCGGTGAGCGTTCGGATCAGCGCGGCCCGGGCTCGATGCATCCGGCTCTTCACCGTCCCGAGCTTGACCCCCAGGATCGCGGAGGCCTCCTCGTAGTTGAACCCCAGGACCTCGATCGTCACGAACGGCTCCCGGAGCTCCGGGGGGAGCCTCCGCACGGCGTCGGCGATCCGGAGGCGCTCCTCCACGCTGCCGGCGGCCTGGACGGTGGGACGCTCGGCCGAAAGGGACGCCAGCACGTCGTCCTGCACCGGTCCCTCTCGCCTGGTCCTGCGGTAGGCATCGACCGCGCAGTTGCGGGTGATGCGAAGCAGCCAGCTCGAGAACTTCGCCTCCCCCCGGAACGACCGGAACGAGCGGAAGGCCTTGAGGAAGGCCTCCTGGGTCACGTCCTCGGCCACGGCCCGATTCCGGGTGAGGTGGTAGG
>DASWCX010000435.1:0-2110 GCA_036395815.1 Actinomycetota bacterium
GTTGCGATCACCAGCCTTCCCCACCCGGAACGCCTCCACCCCCGGCGTTCGGACCACGACCATCACGCGGCTGCCGATCGAGAGCACTTCTTCCAGCTCCGACCTCAAACCCTGGTCGGCCCGCCGCGCCAGCGCGGCCTCCAACTCGTCACGGCCGTGGCAGACCTGCGGATCCGGATCGACCGCGCTCGAGTCGAGGTAGGTCCACTGCAGATGCGGATCGACGAACCGCATCATCGCCGACACGTCACCCTGGGAATACGCCTCATACGCCCGGCGGATCAGGTCTTCGTTCTCGTTCGACATCGCTCCTCCGTTTGCGCGGCCAGTATCGCACCGGCGATGTCGGGCCTCGTGGCGCATCGGAGCCCGAGTCACCCAGTACATCCGCGCCGATCCGAGGCCCAGCCCGGAGCCAGATGACGCGAACGCGTTGACGAGGGCAGAATGGCCAGGCACAGACCACCACGACATCCAGGGCCGAGGCCGCAGCGCCCGCAGTGGGTGCTCGCCTCTGAAGCGGGGCAGTGGTGACGGAGTGACCTCGTTCGTCACCACGACAAGGGGATGCAACCGCATGGCTGCACAGGGGCAGGAGATGGCACCGCAGCGGACTACGGTGATGACCATCGGGGCCCTGTCCCGCCGGACCGGGGTGCCGGTCAAGATCCTTCGCGAGTACGAGGACCTCGGCCTCATCTACACCGTGGGCCGAAGCCCCGGCAATTACCGGTTGTTCGACGACGAGGCCCTGTGGTGCGTCCAGACCATCGGCGGCCTGCGTGGCCTGGGCCTGACCCTCAAGGAGATCCAGGCTCTCGCATCGACCTATCTGAACGACCGGGGGGAGCCCATTGGCCCGAGGCTGGCCCGCCTCCTGGGCGCCGCCCCTACCCGTACGGAGGACCGGATCGCCGAGCTGGGGGAGCTGCTCCAGCGGATCGACCGCTACGAGGCGGAGCACCAGGCCGAGCTGGCGGGCCTGGCGGACCTCGGCGCCCAGGATCCCTGCAGGCGTGAATAGACGGGTTGACTCTCCCCCCGGGGGGAGACCGTAGCCTCGTTCCATGGCGAACAGAATCGAGCAACCAAGCGCTCGGCAGGACCGCGCCTGCCCGTCACCGGCCGCCCCCGGCTATTGCACTCCGGGAACGCTCTGGGGATGGTCGCCCCCGCCCCTTCCCGCCGACACCCGGCTGAAGCGCGGCATCGATCGCTTCATGCCCCGATCGGGGCTCTCATTCCTCCTGTTCTTCGGAGCGGTGGTCGCCCTGCTCAACGTCGGATCGGCCGTTCCGGCGCGGGCCGCCCTGCTGTCGGCCGGGGCTGCCTCGCTGGCGGCGGGAGGGTGGTGCACCCTGAACTTCTGGCGATGCCGGCACGCGCATTGCGTGATCACGGGAACGGGGTGGCTCGCCCTCGCCGGGTTCTCCTTCGTCGAGGCGGGGCTGGGCCACAGCCTGATCGCCGGCGACGAGGGGCTGGTGTTTCTGGCCGTGCTGGTGGCCGGGCTGGCTTTCGAGGGCGTCTGGTACCTCCGGCGGGGGACCAATGCGGTGACCCCGGCGCACGATGCCATGCATCCCCTTCCGGTGCTGGCGTGCTCGCTCGACGGGGCCGCTCTCCAGGACCGCGGGGACCGGTGGCGGGCCTTCCTCGCGGACCACCTGCTGGAGGGGCGCGAGACTCAGGGAGGGGTTCGCCTGGTGCTCCGGGCATCTCCTGCCGGGATGGCTGAGCTGCGCCGACTGATCGACCTGGAGCGCGAGTGCTGCCCCTGGATGAGCTGGTCCATCACGAAGGGACCGCAAGTCGTGGCCGAGGTGACCGCCCCGCGACCGGAGGAGGTTCGGGCGCTGCGGGCGTGGCTGCGGGCAGGTCCCGCGCTGGCCGATGCGACCGCAGGGCGGTGAGGGCGCAGCCCACCATTCATCCGAGCCTCCTCCAGCGGTCCCTGACCGGCGGCTACGACCGGATCGTCGCTCGCATCGACCGCCAGGGAGGTGGCGAGCACCGGCGTCGCCTAGTGCGTGGAGCGGCCGGACCGTCCTGGAGATCGGGGCCGGGACCGGCCGCACCTTCGCCCTGTACGAGAGCGCCGAGCATCTGA
>DASWCX010000436.1:0-12060 GCA_036395815.1 Actinomycetota bacterium
ACCGTGGGTTGCGGTGTGCCCCAGGATCCCCGGCGCCGGGGTTCCAGCCCCACCTGAGGTACTGGACAATCCGGACCACGTGCTCCGGAAGGTGCAGGCCAACCTCGACCACGACCGCGCCGGCCATCGCCCACCACCCGGCCGCCGACTCGCGGCGCCACTCCGGCCGGTCCATCCGGTACCCGAGGAACAGCAGGAGCAGGAGCGCGCCGAGGTCCAGGTTGAACGTGAAATGGACCCACTCGAAGTCGAGCCACCGGCCCAGGAGGCCCCCGGCCTCGGCCTGGTGCAGCACGTACCGCTGGTACAGGACCGCCAGGTGCTCGCCCGTGTGGAGGGCCTGGACGAAGGCCACCGCGCCGAACGCGGCCCGGAAGCGCCGATTCCGAAAGGCGGGCGGCGGGCCGGGACGAGACGCCGTGGCTTCGATCATCGAGACCGACCAAAACGTTATGATGGTGGGGCAAGACCTGTCAAATTCGATGAGTGGTCACTTCGACCCTAAGGGGGCGACATGGACGAGGCAACCCGAGCCAGGTTGGGCGAGCAGACGGAGCCCGGAGACCGCGGACCCGCCCCCGGACCCCTTCGCCTGGTCCAGCAGTTCCTGAACACCCACAACCACGAGTTCCCGCCCGAGGCCGACCGGCTGGGCACCCCGGAGAGGGCCGGGCATTGGCTGGTGGGGCACGGCCTGCTGCCGATGGGGACGGCGATCGACGAGGGGGATCGGCGCAGGTTGGTCCAGGCCCGGGACGCCCTGCGGGCGCTGGTCATGGCGAACCGGGGCCGCCGGGTCGGTGCGGCCCACCTCCGGGTCCTGAACGAGGCCGGCGCGACGTGCGTGGCGATCAGGTTCGGGCTGGACGGCCGCCCTCGGCTGGAACCCGTCGACGAGGGGGTGGCCGGCGCCCTGGGGCGCATCCTGGTCGCCGGCTACGGCGCATGGCTCGCCGGGACCTGGCCCCGCCTCAAGGGGTGCGCCCAGTGCGAGTGGGTGTTCTTCGACCGATCGAAGAACCGGTCCGGGACGTGGTGCTCCATGACCATCTGCGGGAACCGGACGAAGAACCGGGCCTACCGGCGTCGGCGGTCGAGGACCGTGGCGGGGCCGGGTGGCCGCAGCAGAGAACCCGGCCGCAGGGAACCCTAGCCCGGCGACGAGCCGGGCTCGGGGGGCAGTTGATGCCCCTTGAAGTCCTCCCGCAGGACCTTCTTGTCGAACTTCCCCACGCTGGTCTTCGGGATCTCCTCGAGGAACACCACGTCGTCGGGGAGCCACCACCGGGCGAACTTCGGCTCGAGGAACGCCAGGACGTCCTCCTTGGTCGCGGACTGGCCGGGTTTCAGGACCACACATGCCAGGGGACGTTCGGACCACCGCTCGTGCGGCACCCCGATGACCGCGGCCTCCAGCACCGCGGGGTGTCCCATCAACGCGCCCTCGATCTCCACCGAGGAGATCCATTCGCCGCCCGACTTGACCAGGTCCTTGGTCCGGTCGACCAGCTGCATGAACCCGTGCTCGTCGACCACCGCGACGTCCCCGGTCCGCAGCCAGCCTTCGGTGAACCGCTCCGCGCCCGTCGGGTCGTTGTAGTACTCGGCCGCCACCCAATTGCCCTTCACCTGGACCTCGCCCATGGTCTTGGCGTCCCACGGGACCACGGACCCGTCCTCGGCCACTACCCGGAACCTGACACCCGGCACCACCCGTCCCTGCTTGGCCCGCATCCGGAATCGTTCGCTCTCGGGGAGGTCCTCCATGGACGGCGTGAGCTGGGACAGAGCGGCCACCGGCCCCGTCTCGGTCATGCCCCATCCCTGCACGATCTCCACCCCTAGCTGCCGCTTGAACCGTTCGATCAACGACACCGGCACGGCGGACCCGCCGCACGTGATGGACCGGACCGAGGAGAAGTCTCGGGGGGTGGACTCGAGGTACTGGAGCAGTCCGATCCAGACCGTCGGCACCCCGGCCAGCACGGTGACCCGCTCCGCCTCGACCAGGTCGGCCAGGGACGGAGGGTCGGCGCTGAACTGGCCGGCGTAGACGTGCTTCGCCCCCGCCATGGCCGCGGCGTACGGCATGCCCCACGCGTTCGCATGGAACATCGGGACCACCGGGAGCACGGCGTCACGAGCGGTCAGTCCGATCGTCTCGGCCAGGTTGATCATCGAAGAGTGCAACACCATGGAGCGGTGCGAGTACACCACCCCCTTCGGGTTGCCCGTGGTGCCGGATGTGTAGCACATGGCCGAGGCGTCGTCCTCGTCGATGTCCGGCCATTCGTATTCGGGGGAGGCCTCGGCGAGGAGCGCCTCGTAGTCGAGCGACTCCGGAAGCGCAGACCGATCGCCGTCGCCCATGACCACCACGTGCCGAACGGTGCCCAGCTGCGGGGCGATCTTCGCGAACGCGGGGACCAGCACGTCGTCGACGAACACGACGCTGTCCTCGGCGTGGTTGGCGATCCAGGCCACCTGATCCGGATGGAGGCGGATGTTCAGCGTGTGAAGCACCGAGCCCATGCACGGGACGGCGAAGTACAGCTCGAGGTGCCGGTAGGTGTTGAACCCGAACGAGCCCACCCGGTCTCCGGGCCGGACGCCCAGCGATCGAAGCGCGTTGCCCAGCCGGCCCACCCGCTCCCCGAGCTCCTCGAACGACTCGCGGTGGATCCCGTCGACGGTCTTGGTGACGATCTGCTGGCGGGGATGGAACGCGACAGCCCGTTCGAGGATCCGGGTGATCGTCAGTTGATCGTCCTGCATCAGCCCGCGCATCGATCGCCTCCTCCGGATGGCCTCGTGACCGGATTCTAAGAACCTGGCCTGTACTCTGCTCCGATGGATCGGCCTGACTGGCTGGCGGCGCGGGTCGAAGCCCTGGCCGGGAGGAGGGTGGTCTCCTGGCGCCACGTCGTCGGAGGGGGGTTCACGCCGTCGGAGCGTTGGGTCGTCGCCTTCGACGACGGCCGCACGGCGTTCGTCAAGGGCGGGACCGACGTGAACCCCGAGGTCGCGGGGTGGCTTCGAGTGGAGCACAACGTCTACAGCCACGTCGAGGCGCCGTTCCTGCCCCGGCTCCTCGGCTGGGACGACGGCGGAGGAAACCGGGTGGTCCTGTTGCTGGAGGATCTGAGCTGGGCCGACTGGCAGGCGCCGTGGACGCCGGAGCGGATCGAAAGGGTCCTGGCGACCCTCGACGCGATCCACGCCTCGACCCCGCCGCCCGGACTTCCGACGCTCGAGAGCGACCGAGACAGCTTCCAGGGCTGGAGCCGCGTGGCCGAGGACCCGAGCGGCGTCGTCCGCCTGGGGCTGTGCTCGGAGGCGTGGCTGAGAAGAGCCCTGCCCGTCCTCGTCGAGGCCGAGGCCGAAGCGGTGTTCGCGGGGTCCGATCTGCTGCATCTGGACGTGAGGAGCGACAACGTCTGCTTCGCCGGCGAGCGCACCGTGTTCGTCGACTGGAACTGGGCGTGCACGGGCAACGGCCGGCTCGACGTCGTGTCCTGGCTCCCCAGCCTGGCCCTGGAGGGCGGGCCCCCTCCCGAGGAGATCGTCGGCGACGAGCCGGAGCTGGGGGCCGTCATCAGCGGGTTCTTCGCCCAGCGCGCTCCCATGCCCGAGATCCCGACCGCGCCGCGGGTGAGGACGATCCAGCTGGCGCAGCTCCGGGTGGCCCTTCCGTGGGCGGCGAGGATGCTCGGCCTCCCTCCGCCCGAATGACACGAGGGCCCGATCCAGGCGGTCGATTTCGCGAAGGGCCGTTCGTCGCTAGGGTGACCGCACCCGAAGGGGGCACACGGAGAGGAGAGGGCGATGAGGTACATCCTGCTGCTGTACGGCGACGAGCAGGCCTGGGCGGCGATGAGCCCCGAGGAGCGGGGCTCGCAGCTCCAGGCCTACGATGAGTACACGCGGTGGCTCAAGGACCAGGGCTGGTTCGAAGCGGGGGAGCCGCTGCACGCAACGTCGTCGGCGACCACGGTCCGGGTTCGCGACGACGAGACCCTCACCACCGACGGTCCGTTCGCCGAGACGAAGGAACAGCTCGGCGGGTTCTACCTCGTGAACTGCGAGAACCTCGACCAGGCCATCGACGCGGCCTCTCGCATCCCTGCGGCCCGGGGCGGATCCGTCGAGGTTCGTCCCATCTTCGAGTTCGAAGGGGCACCCGAGTCGTAGCCGCCGGACCCTCCGCCCGCTCGGCCGTCGAGCGCGTGTTCCGGGAGGAGTGGGGGCGCGTGCTGGCCACGATGATCCGCGTCGTCGGGGACTTCGACCTGGCCGAGGAGGCGGTGCAGGAGGCGTTCGCGGTCGCGCTGGAGCGATGGCCAAGGGATGGCGCGCCGGACAATCCCGGCGCGTGGATCACCCGAACGGCCCGGAACAAGGCGATCGACAGGATCCGGCGGCAACGGACCCTCCAGGCGAAGACGGCGGTCCTGGCGGAGTCACTGGCGGACGGCGATGCGGAAGATCCACAGGAGCGTGACGTGGACGAGATCCCGGATGACCGCCTGCGATTGATCTTCACCTGCTGCCACCCCGCCCTGGCCGTGGAGGCGCGGGTCGCCCTGACGCTTCGGACGCTCGGCGGCCTCACGACCTCCGAGATCGCTCGAGCCTTCCTGGTGTCCGAGCCGACCGTGGCCCAGCGGCTGGTCCGGGCGAAACGCAAGATCCGCGACGCCGGGATCCCGTACCGGGTGCCGCCGCGGGACCTCCTGGCGGATCGGTTGGGCGGGGTGCTGGCCGTCCTCTACCTGATCTTCAACGAGGGGTATTCGGCGACGGCCTCCGACTCGTTGGTGCGAACGGACCTGTGCGACGAGGGCATCCGGCTGGCCCGCGTCCTGGCCCTTCTCGCTCCCGAGGAGCCCGAGGCCCTCGGCCTGCTTGCCCTCATGCTGTTGCACCACTCCCGGCGGAGCGCACGGGTCGACGCGGCCGGCGCGCTGGTCCTGCTCGAGGACCAGGACCGTTCGAGGTGGGACCACGAGATGATCGACGAGGGCGTCGCCGTCCTCGACCGGGCCATGGCCTTGCGGCGGCCCGGCCCCTACCAGGTCCAGGCGGCCATCTCGGCGCTCCACGCGGAAGCCCCCCGGCCCGAAGACACGGACTGGCCGCAGATCGCCGCGCTGTACGGACGGCTGGTGAGCATGACACCCTCGCCGGTCGTCGAATTGAACCGGGCCGTGGCCGTTGCCATGGCCGACGGCCCGGCCGTGGGACTGCAACTGCTCGAACGCCTGGCCGAGAGCGGGCAGCTGGACACCTACCACCTGTTCCACGCGGCCAGAGCCGACCTCCTGCGGAGACTCGACCGCCGCGAGGAATCGGCGGCCGCCTACCGCCGCGCCCTCGAGCTCACCACGAACCCGGTCGAGCGGACGTTCCTCGAGCGGAGGCTGTCGGAAGTGGCTTCCTCCTCCGGCTAGCTCGGGATCGCCACATCGGGGATGCGAGCCAGGCCGGCCTCCAGGGCCGACTCCTCGAACTCCACCTCGGGCAGGCGTCCGTGGAGGTAGTCGTCGTACGCCTGCATGTCGAAGTGCCCGTGTCCGGACAGGTTGAACAGGATGACCTTCTCCTGCCCAGCCTCCCGGGCGGCGACGGCCTCGTCGATGACGGCGCGGATGGCATGGGTCGGCTCGGGCCCCGGGACGATCCCCTGGGTCCGGGCGAACTGCACGCCCGCCTCGAACGCCTGGTTCTGGGTGTAAGCCCTCGCCTCCATGTGCCCGTGCTTCACCAGCATGGAGAGGGAGGGGGCGTCGCCGTGGTACCGGAGCCCGCCCGCGTGCACCGGTGCCGGCACGAACGTGTGCCCCAGCGTGTACATCGGGACCAGCGGAGTGAGCTCCGCGGTGTCGCCGAAGTCGTAGGCGAACCTCCCCCGCGTGAGCGTGGGACAGGCGGCGGGCTCGGCGGCGATGAACGTGGCGTCCAGCTTCCCGGCGAGCCTGTCGGCCATGAACGGATAGGCGAGGCCGGCGTAGTTCGACCCCCCGCCCACGCAGCCCACGATCACGTCCGGCTGCTCGCCGGCCATCTCCATCTGCTTCTTGGCCTCGAGCCCGAGCACCGTCTGGTGCATGAGCACGTGGTTGAACACGCTACCCAGCGAATAGTTCGTGTCCTCGTTCGTGGCCGCGATCTCCAGGGCCTCGCTGATGGCGATGCCGAGCGAGCCCGTGGAGTCCGGGTGCTCCTCCAGGATCTTCTTCCCCGCTCCGGTGGTGGGGCTGGGCGAGGGCCGGACCTCGGCGCCGAAGGTTTCCATGAACACGCGCCGGTACGGCTTCTGCTCGTACGAGGCCTTCACCATGAACACCAGGCACTCCAGCCCGAAGAACCGACACGCCAAGGACAGGGCCGACCCCCACTGCCCGGCGCCCGTCTCGGTCGCCAGGCGGCGGACCCCCACCTCCTTGTTGTAGTAGGCCTGGGCGATGGCGGTGTTCGGCTTGTGCGACCCGGCCGGCGACGTGCCCTCGTACTTGAAGTAGATCCGGGCGGGGGTCTGCAGGGCCTGCTCCAGGCGCCGGGCGCGGTACAGGGGCGTCGGCCTCCACAGCCGGTAGACGTCCAGGACGGGTCCCGGGATGTCGTGCCAGGGCTCGGTGGAGACCTCCTGCATGATCAGCGACATCGGGAACAGCGGAGCCAGCGCCTCCGGACCGATCGGCTCGTGGGTAGCCGGATGGATCGGCGGGAGGGGCGGCATTCCGGCCGCCACCATGTCGGGCAGGATGTTGTACCAGGCGGTCGGCAGGTCGTCCGGCTTCAGGTTGAACTGCAGGGTCTCGGTCATCATCGCGCTCCTTCTCCGGGGGCCTGCATTCTATGGCGCGGCCGCCATGGCCGGGTTCGGGGCCGTTCCGGGGAGGACGAAGGCGGATCCGAACGGGGCGGGGTCCGGAGACCCCGCCCCCATCCGACCATCCGTGGAGGCGCCCCGACCCTAGTAGGCGGTCCTTCCGAGGGCGGAGAGGGCCGCGCCCCGGGACAGCACCGGCCCGGTGGTCGACCGGATCGATCCTCCCACCACGGCCAGGCCGTTCGTCGGAGCGACCATGAACTCGTTGCAGGCCGTGGGGTTGCCCGTCACGCAGTTGCTGCCGATGGCGCCGGCGATCACCGGGTAGGCCTTCCCGTTCGATCCGAACGAGGTCGAGATGTAGTCCCCGACCATGTACCCGAGCGTCGTGTTCGGCAGCCCGGTCAGCTTGATCGAGCCCAGCACCTTCACCGGCGATCCCCACGTGGCGCCCCCGTTCGTCGAGGAGATGAACAGGGCGTTGAGCTTGCACGTCGAGGTGCTGCAGCTCGCGTTGGGATAGAAGTACGCGGTTACCCCGAGGTGCGCCGAGCCGCCCGACGTGGCGTGGTCCACGCCGAAGCCCGGGATGAAGATGTCGGCCGAGCTCGAGGTGGGCACGATCGGGATCCGTTGCACCGCGGTCCAGGTCATGCCGTCCGTCGAGGTGCTGAACACGATGTCGTTGGCCGAACAGCTGGTGCGGAACCGGCAGTCGGCCCATCCGACGTAGACCTTGCCCGCGCCGTCGATCTCGGCGGATGCCAGGCCGGCGCCGTCACGCAGCCCGCCCGCCACGCCGTGGAACTGGATCGAGCTGATGTCGAAGGGCCCCGTGTAGCTCGAGCCGCCGTTGGTCGAGACGTAGGAGTCCAGGCCGCTGCCCTCGATGGGGACGATGACCGTGCCGTTTGGCTGGACCACCGGCTGGCCGCCCAGGACCGACTGGCTGGGGACCGAGGAGGCCGTCCACGTGGTCCCGCCGTTCGTCGAGCGGCTCATGTGGAAGATCTGGCCGGCTCCCGCGTCGTCCCACTCGACGTAGCAGTTGCCGAAGGAGGAGCTGGTGGCACTGGTGTCGCACGTGATCCAGCTCTTGTCGTAGAACGAGCTGCTCCCGCCCTGCGACACGGTCACCGGGTTCTGCCAGGTCAGCCCGCCGTCGAGCGACCGGTTCACGATCACGGCCTTGCCCGTGGCGCTGGCGTCGATGGCCAGTCCCTCGATCATCCAGACATCGTCCTGGGGGTCGTAGGCCACGGCGGTGTCGCTGATCCTCGCCCACGTGCCCGGTGGGGTGGCGTAGATCGTGGTCCCGGGGAGGAATCCATGCGTCCAGGTGGCGCCGTTGTCCGTCGAGGTGGCCCACCCGATGTTGTTCGCTCCGCCGTTGGAGAACCGGCCGACCTGGAACGAGGCCACGATGGTCGAGCCGAAGGAGTAGGTGTCGGGCTCCTCCTCGGTCTGGTGGTAGCTCTCGGGATTCGTGTAGGGATCGGTGCTGACCTTCGTCAGCGGGACGTTGGCTAGCGCCATCGAGGCCAGCGACAGCACCAATCCGATGGCGCCGCCCGCCACGAACACTCCGTGGCCGAAGCGCTTCCTGCGCGTTGAAGCCATCGTTCCTCCCTTCGTTCTACCGGACGGTTGGCCCGAGCCGAGCCCCGAGTCTATGAGGCAGGGCCGTTGGAACGCGAACGGGTGCGGGGGCCGGATGCCGAAAGGGGCGGGACCCGAAGGCCCCGCCCCCGCGGCTGGAAACGATTCCGGCTCAGAAGGCCGTCCGGAACCCCGCGTGCACCCGGCTGGAACCGAAGAACCGCACCGGGCCGGTGATGGCGGGGCGCGAGCCTCCGATGACGGCCAGGCCGTTCGTGGGGGCCACCATGAACTCGTGGCACGACGTGATCTGGCCGAGCGTGCAGCTCGATCCGGTCGCGGCCGCGATCACCGGGTAGGCCTTGCCGTTCGAGCCGAACGAGGTCGAGATGTAGTCGCCCACGAAGTAGCCGCCGGCGTTGGCCAGCCCCTTCTCCGAGATTCCGCCGAACATCTTGACCGGGGATCCCCACGAGGCGCCGCCGTTGGTCGAGGAGATGAACCCTGCGCCGAGCTTGCACGTGCTCGAGCTGCAGTTCCCGTCGGGGAAGAAGTAGAACGTCACGCCCAGGTGGGCGGTGGCGCCCGACGTGGAGTGATCCACCCCCATCCCCGGGAGGAAGACCTCCTGGCTGCCAGAGGTGCTGCCGACCGGGAGCCGTTTCACAGCGCTCCACGTGGTGCCGTTGGTCGACGTGCTGTACACGATGTCGTCGAACGAGCAGCCGCTGCGGAACCGGCAGTCGGCCCACGCGACGTAGATGGTGCCGCCGCCGTCCACCTCGGCCGAGGCCAGCCCGGCGCCATCGCGCATGCCCGAGGCCCCGTGCACCGTGATCGAGGCGATGGTGAACGGCCCCGTGTAGGTCTGCCCTCCGTCGGTGGACACGAAGGACTCGAGGCTGCTGCCGAACGCGTTGGAGATCGGCACCACCACGGTCCCGTTGGCCTGGGCCAGCGGCTGGCCACCGATCACCGAGGCTCCGGGCACGGTGGAGGCCGTCCAGCTGGTGCCGCCGTTGGTCGACCGGCTCATCTTGAGGATGTTGCCGAGGCCGGCGTCGTCCCACTCGACATAGCAGTTGCCGTAGTTCGGGCTGGTCGAGGTGTTGTCGCAGGCGATCCACTCCTTGTCGTAGAAGGAGCTCCCCCCGCCCTGGGAGACCGTCACCGGGTTCTGCCAGGTGAGACCGCCGTCGAGCGACCGACTCGCCAGCACGGCCTTGCCCGTGACGGACGCGTCGATGGCGAGGCCGACGATGATCCACACGCTGTGCTTCGCGTCGTAGCCGACGGAGGGGTCGCTGATCCGGGCCCACGGCCCCGGCGGCGTGGAGTACTGGGTGGTGTCCGGCAGAAACCCGTGCGTCCACGTGGCGCCGTTGTCCTGCGAGGTCTCCCATCCGGTGTTGTCGGAGCCGCCGTTGGTGAACCGGGAAGTCTGGTGGACCGAAACGATGGTCGAGCCGAAGGAGTACGTGTCGGGCTCGAGCTCCACCTGGTGGAAGGCGTCGGTGTTCGTATACGGGTCCGTGCTCACGATCGTCAGCGGGACGTTCGCGAAGGCGGTCGATGCCATGGCGATCACGAGTCCCAGGGCCCCGACGACCACCGCTCCACGGCGAGCGATACGAGTTGAGCGAACTGAAGCCACTTACCCCCTCCTTTCGAGTCTTGAGTCGGCGGGCGGTCCAGGCGCCCGAGCCGATGAGTCTACGCCCGAATCGGACATTCGGCCGCGGTTCATGTCCGAGTGTGGCCTACCTTTCGGCGACGCTCCGTTGGAGAAGCCGTTCGAGATCGGCCGTGGCCGGCCGTTCCAGCTGCTCGAAGGTGCACTGGTCGGCCCGCTTGTCGGGGCGCCACCGGACGAACCGCGAGCCGTGCCGGATGCGATGTCCGGTGACCTGGTCGAAGCCCACCTCGACCACGAGCTCGGGTCTGAGCACCTCGTACGTCATGTCCTTCTCCCGGTTCCACCTGCTGAAGTAGCTCGTGCCTGGCGGCGGGCCCTCAGAACGGCCCTCCCGATGGGGCTCCAGGGTGGCCAGGAGCGCCCGCCGCTCCTCCCGGCTGAAGCCGGAGGTGAACCCGACCTGGTGGAGTTCGCCGTCGGGGCCGTACAACCCCAGCAGCAGCGATCCCACCGCCTCGCCCTCCTGGTCCTTCGCCCACCGGAACCCGATCACGACGCAGTCGGCCGTCCGGATCCGCTTGACCTTCCGCATCTCTCGCTCGCCCGATCGGTACGGCGAGTCCAGGCGCTTGGAGACCACACCGTCCAACCCCTCGACCACGAATTCGTCCAGCCATCGCTCGGCCACCTCGCGGTCCCGGGTGCACGGGCTCAGGTGCAGGGGGAGCTTGGCGTCGGCCATGACCGCCTCCAGGAGGCCGCGTCGCTCCGAGAAGGGCGCCGGGCGCAGATCCCGGTCTCCCAGCGAGAGGAGATCGAAGCCGATGAAGGACGCGGGGGTATCGCGGGAGAGCCTGGCCACCCGGGAGGCCGCGGGGTGCAGCCTGAGCTGCAGCGAGTCGAAGTCCAGCCCGCGGCCGTCTGGGGTGAAGATGACGATCTCCCCGTCCAGGACGAACCGCGGTTCCGAGAGCGTGCCCACCGCCGAGCCCACCTCGGGGAAGTAACGGCTGAAGGGCAGCTCCTTGCGGCTCGAGATGTACACGTCCGAGCCGTCCCGGAAGCAGATGGCCCGGAAGCCGTCCCACTTCGGCTCGTGCTGCCACCCGTCACCTTCCGGGAGGCCGTCGACCGACTTCGCCTCCATGGGCGCGATGGGCGGCTGGAACGGGAGGTTCATGGACACGGGGCGGCCGGACCCAGAGCCGGAAGCTTCATGTCCGGCATGCTAACCTGACTTTCCCGCAATGGACCGTTCGGTCCTGGTCGGCTCCACTTCTCGTGGCGGGCCGGCATGTCTCAGGGACTCGAGGAGCAGCAGTTGGAAGAGCAGATAGGAAAGACCGTCTGGCAGGGTCGCATCGGGGATGCGCCCCTCCGTATCGACATGCTGCCCTCCGGCCGCATCGCCGCCACGTGGAACATCCGGGGGAACGAACGGCGGGCCGTGGTCGACACCATCGAGCAGCTCCAGCAGCGCGTGCTCTTCCAGCTCATGCTGGGGGCCGGTCCGGCGCAGGACGCAATCGCCCTCGAGGTGGCCAGGGCCATCGCCGCTGCTCAGGTCGACCTCCCCGACCCCACCCAGGCTCCGACGGTCCGGCGCAAGAAGCGGACCCGCCGGCCCGGCCCTCCCCGTTCGCGCCGCCGCCGGTAGCCGACGCCCTGTCCATCACAACGAAAGCGCCGGGACCTGGAGGTCCCGGCGCTGTTCGCGCTTCGACGTGAAGCTGCCTACGGAAGGTGCTCGGCGGCGGTCAGGGCGTTGAACGCGCTGTCGAACCCGCCTCCGCTGTAGATGGAGCTTCCCGATCCCCAGGCGAAGAATCCCTTCGCCACAGGAAGGTTGAAGCCAGTCGTGGCCCAGCTGGCGCACGCGGGCAGGTTGCACCCGTACGTCTTGTTGCTCATGGTGCCAGCGGACGTGATACCACCCCAGACCACCGCATGGCCGGCTGCGTTCCCTTCGCCGGGCCCACCGAGGGCCTGCGGA
>DASWCX010000437.1:0-1817 GCA_036395815.1 Actinomycetota bacterium
GTCCCCTCCGACGGCTTCCATGAGGTAGAAGGAGACCCGCTTCCGAACCCGTTCTCCCCCCCACACGAACCAGTACGAGATGTCACCCAGCGGTCCTTGGATCTCTGCCACCAGGCCGGTTTCCTCCTTGACCTCCCGGAGCGCGGCCTCCTCCGGCTTCTCGCCCACCTCCACCGCGCCCTTCGGCAGCCCCCACACCAGGTCGCCCTGACGGGTCCTCCGCGACGCCAGCGCCACCTGGACCGCGTCGCCCTCTCCCTTGATCACCACGCCCCCCGCCGAGTGCTCGAAGCGGGTCTTCACGGCGCTGCCCGAGCTCCTCGGCTCACTCGCCGGGCCAGCGGAACGCGATGGGGGCCAGCTTCGCCGTGGTGGCCCTGGCCAGGTCGGTCCCCCGGATCTTCAGCACCGCGCGGGGCTCGCCGCCCGGGAAGTACAGCACCGCGTCCCGGTTGAGCGACTCGTCCATGACGACCTGGAACTCCTCCGGGAGGCCGGCCGGGGGGATCGACTCGTGCAGGTACCCGGTGAGCTCCGAGGCGCGGTCGTCGTCCGCCTGCTCGAGGCTGGACTGCCCGGCCGCCCTGCTCAGGCGCTTCGGGTCGGGCTCGTCGCGGGAGGGAACCACGGCCGCAACCGGTCCGGCCGGTCCCTCGAACACCACGACCCGCCCGACCTCGTCCGCGTCCAGGTCGAGCACGGCCGCCATGACCTCGGGGGTTCGTATCCGCCCCCGCGCCGAGAAGACCTCGTGGGGCACGTCCCGCTCGATCAGGTAGTTGTGGACGTCGACGCTGGTCCGCACGGGGTGAGTATCCCAGAGGCTTCGGCCGGGGCCGGCCGGCTCCCCTGCAGCGCCCTCACGGGCGACAGCGCCGTGCGACGACGCGGATCGCTAGCGGGAGCCGCCCTTGCGGCCGATCTGCTGGTAGAACTCGAGGCCGTACCGCCGCTTCGTGGTCTCGCCGCCCTTCTTGCCGCCGATCCGGCCGATCTTCCCGAAGAAGTCCTCGCCGTATCGATCCTTGGTCGTCAGGCCACCCTTGCGGCCGGCATCGGACCTCGACATCTTGGCCTCGCCAGGCACGGGCATCACCTCCTCCCGGTGCTTCCTCTGGTCGCCCTTACCCGGTGCCTATCCATGCAAACGGGGGAGCCGTGACGAACTGACCTAGGCCCGCAGGCTGGTCCTTCAGCCGGGTGCGATGCGGCTCGGGGTATCCTCGGGACGTCATGGCCCCTCCCGACGCCCCGGGCCCGGCGGGCGCCCTGCTCGACGTCGATCCCTTGGCCGTGGAGCTGGGCGACCGGTTCCGCGCGGCCGGATACCAGCTGTACCTGGTGGGAGGGGCGGTCCGGGACCTGCTGCTGCGGGTGCCGGCCGCGGGCGAGCTGGACTTCGCCACCGACGCCAAGCCGGACGAGACGCTCAAGGTCCTTCGCGCCTGGGCTGAGCGGCGGTACCTCCAGGGCATCAGGTTCGGCACGGTGGGGGCGTGGCGGGAGGGGCGACGGATCGAGATCACCACGTTCCGCAAGGAGGTCTATCCGGAGGACGACCGCCACCCGGAAGTGACCTTCGCCGGAGAGCTGGAGGTCGACCTGTCGCGGCGGGACTTCACCATCAACGCGATGGCCGTCCGGATGCCGGAGCGGGAGTTCGTGGATCCGTTCGGCGGGGTGAGGGACCTGGCGGCGAAGAGGCTCGACACCCCGTTGGATCCGGAGATCGCGTTCGCAGACGACCCGCTGCGGATGCTCCGGGCGTGCCGGTTCGTGGCCACCTTCGAGCTGTCGCCGGCGCCGAGGGTGGTGGA
>DASWCX010000438.1:0-12759 GCA_036395815.1 Actinomycetota bacterium
GGGTCATCCTGTCCGACCCCGCCGTCCGGATCGTCATCATCGTGGTCTTCGTGGTGATGCTGGGGTTCGGGATCGTCCTGCCGATCCTTCCGCGATACGCGAGGTCGTTCGGGGTCGGGTACGGCCCCGCGGGGCTGCTGGTCTCGGCGTACGCGTTCGCCCGGCTCGTCGTCGATCCAGTGTCCGGCCCGATCGTGGACCGTCTGGGGGAGCGGGTGGCCGCGGCGGTGGGCGTGTTCATCGTGGGGGTCTCGGCGGTGCTGACGGGACTGGCTCCGAACTTCGCCCTGGCCGTGGTGTTCCGGGGGGCCGGCGGAGCCGGCTCGGCCATGCTGTTCACGGCGCTGACGAGCTACCTGCTGAAGGTGGTGCCGAAGGACCGGATGGGCAGGACGCTCGGCCTGTTCTACGGCTCGTTCAACGTCGGGGTCATCGCGGGCGCCCCGGTGGGAGGAGCCATCGCTGATGCTTTCGGGCTGGCCGCTCCGCTGTACTTCTACGCGGGCCTGCTGTTCGTGGCGGGGGGCATGTACTTGCGGCTGGTGTCCGATCCCAAGGTCCCGGACTCCGAACAGGACGAGGCCGCCGATGCAGAAGCGGCCCGGACGGCCGGGGCTCGGGCTCTGCTCGGGAGGCGGGAGTTCGTCACGGCGATCTTCCTCAACTTCGCCTACCTGTGGATGATCGGCGCCGCGTTCGACACGCTGGTCCCGCTGTTCGGCGGCGACGGGCTCGGGATGTCCAACCGCGGGATCGGGGTGATCTTCGCCATCTCGCTGGTCGGAGAGCTCGCCGTCCTGTACCCGGCGGGATCGGTGATGGATCGGAGAGGACGCCGGTTCGTGGCCGTCCCGTCCATGGCAGCCCTGGGCGTGATGGTGGCGGTCCTCGGCCTTGCCGGCGGACCGGTCGCCTATGGCGCGCTGATGCTGGCCATGGGGTTCGCGTCAGGGGTGGCCGGGACCCCGGCTGGCGCGATGCTGTCGGACATCGCCCCCACGGGACGGTCCGGCACCGCGGTCGGGATCTTCCGGTTCGCCGGCGACATCGGGATCACGCTCGGGCCGCTGACGGCGGGAGTGGCGGTCTCGGCCCTGGGCTTCCGGTGGGCCTTCCTGCTGGCGGCCATCCCGATGTTCGCCGCGGCCGCGGTGGCCCTGAGAACACCGGAGACGCTCGAGCTGCGGCCGGCGACCGGAACCCTCTGACGGAACTCAGCCGGTGAACGCCCCTCCCGGCTGCCAGACCATCAGCACGATGATGGCGGTCACCAGGACGGTGAGGAACGCGCCGCCCATCTGGAGCCGCTTCGCCAGCGCGGCGACCTCGGGCGGCGGACCCTGGGCCGCACCTGCGATCGGGGCGCTGGGCTCGCCCGGGCCGGGTGCCGGCATCGACTTCAGCAGGTCGACCATCCTCATCGCGTTCCGCTGCTGGACCAGGAGGGCAAAGAAGAACGTGATGACGTACAGGACGATGGCGATGACGAGCCATTCGGACTTCCACAGGTCGATGTGCGCCGTGTAGATGAGCGCCAGCCCGAGGAACGGCATCACCACGGCGGCGGGGATCGTGATCCTCCCCTCGATCCCGTGGAGGATCTCCGACACGACCAGGGCGTTCCGTGGGTCTCGGCGGGCGAAGCTGCTGATGAAGGGGAAGGCAAACGTCGGGCCGAAGGCGGCGATCGCCGTCAGGATGTGCAGCAAGAGCCAGAACGTGAACCACGACCACATGGCGGACTCCTTTCGGGTGCGGACCGCGGTACTTTGAGCGCCGAAAGCCGGCGCGGTCAAGTCTCCGATTGGAGAGGGATGCGTTGAGGCTCGAGCTGAGCGCGATCATCTCGGCCCCCCAAGAGCGTGTCTGGGAGATCCTCGCCGACTGGGAGCGGTATCCGGCGTGGATGCCGGACGTGGCCTGGGTTCGCCCTGTCGGTCCGGAGCGCGGCGAGGGGATGGAGCTGGCGGTTCGAACGAAGGTCCTCGGGGTGCCGCTGGTGACCGACCGGATGCGGGTGACCGCCTTGGAGCCTCCCCGCCGCATGGCCATCGAGCACGCCGGCCTGGTGAGTGGGCCCGCGGAGTGGCGCCTGGAGCCGGAGGGCCGCGGCTCCCGAGTTCGATTCGTGTGGATCGAACACCTGCGGATGCCGCCACCGCTCCTGGGCAACCTGGCGCTGTGGCTCTACCGGCCCGTGCTCCGGCTCACCTTCCGGTGGTCCATGCGAAACCTGGCCCGGCTGGCCCAGCCGGGCTGATCAGACCGAGGAGATGGCTCCCGGCCCTTCGGCCCTGGCGGCCTGCACGCTGGTCAGGGCCTCCTTCAGCTTCTGGATCCACTCGCTCTCGTTCTGGCCCACCAGCCGGACGCACCACGCCAGGGCGTGGCTCCGGCTCCGGGCCACGCCGGCCTCCACCAGGGTGTCGAGGACCTGGCGCTCCGGCATCCGGAGCCTGGTCATGATCGGCACGCTGGCTGTGGTGAACAGCTCCTCCTGGTCGCCGATCCGGGCTCCCCACGAGACCTTCCGCCGGTACCGATGCTCGGCCTCGCGGGCGATCTTGATCCGGGCATCCCGAGTGTCCTCCCGGAACTGCCGGATCCGGCCCTCCCGAGCCGCCCCCGCCCCGCCCCCGGAGACGCCTTCAACGTCGGGAAGGGTCCCCACGACCAGGATCTCGAACGCGTCGGCCTCGATGTCCGCCGGGCCGGTGAACCATTCCGACGGGAGCCGGCCGGCGAACCAGCCACGAAGCTCCTCCTCGTCGATCGGGCCTGCCTGTCCGAAGTGCATGTCCCGCTCCTCTCAGTCCCAGGGTGATTACAAGCTTACACAGCAAACGCGTATGTGCAACGCGGCAACCCGGCGACGCGGCAACACGCAACACACGCGGGCTTTGCAGGCGGATGACCCTCGGATACGGATCCTTCGATGGTCGGCGTTACTGAGCGCTCAGGGGAGCGAGCTGACGAATGCCTCCAGGTCCGGGATGTGGGCGAAGGCGTGCCCGAACGGGCGCTTGGGCGCCCCGGTGATCGAGCCGAGCAGGCCGGCCAGCGTCCGTCGGCGCTCCGACTCGTAGGGCACCCTCGCCGTCCACTCATCGTCGGTCATGGCGCGGATCTGGCCGATCAAGGTCTCATGGGCACCGGCGGCCCGGTCGCGAACCTCCGACAGCGGCAGCTCGGCCTTCGCCGAGACCGTCTCGGCGTTGAACCGGTGCACGCCCGCCTCGCCCTCGCGGAAGTACCCCTCGATCTTCGGCACCTCGCCCCGTCGGATGTCGGCGACGGCGTCGATGGCCGCCTCCTCCCACGTGGCGACGTGCCCGATCAGGTCCTTGGCCGACCAGTCGCCGCCGCCGATGGTGGCCGGCCGGATCAGGTCCTCCTCCGAGAGCCCCTGGAGGAGTTGATCGATCCGGCGCTGCCCGTCCTCCAGCTCGGCCACGGCCTGATCGCGGGAGAGGTCCGCCATCGCCTCACCCTCCCGGCTTCGAGCCAGCTGCCTCGGGGCCCGGGGCGGCCGGTGATTCTCGCTTCGGCACCGTGAGGTCCCACCAGGGATGCCGTGCTCGCGCCTGCCCGCCCAGGTCCACGTGGATGTGCTTCACCTCGCGGTACTCGTCGAAGCCGATCTCGCCGTGCTCCCGGCCCAGGCCCGACTGCTTGTAGCCGCCGAAGGGATACCGCGGGTTGATCATGTGCCAGTCGTTGATCCACACCGTCCCGGTCCGGAGCTGTTCGGCCACCCTGACCGCGCGGGCGTTGTCGCCCGACCACACCCCGCCGGCAAGCCCGTAGATCGAGTCGTTCGCAATCCGGACGGCGTCGGCCTCGTCCTCGAACGGGATCACCACCAGCACCGGCCCGAAGATCTCCTCCTGGGCGACCTTCATCTCGTTTCGAACCCCGCCCAGGATCGTGGGCTGGTAGTAGAACCCGCCGTCGTGGCCCTCGACCAGCGCCCGGTCCCCGCCGGCAAGGACGTCGGCGCCCTCCTCCCGCCCGATGGCCACGTACCGCTCGACCGTCTCAAGCTGCGTCTTCGAAACGATCGGGCCAGCGTCGCTCGCCGGGTCCAGGGCGGGGCCGGTGCGGATCGCCCCGGCCTGCTTGGCCAGCTCGGCCACGAAGTCGTCGTGGATCTTGCGATCGACCAGGAGCCGGGTCCCAGCCGAGCACACCTGGCCGTTGTGGAAGAACACGCCCCACAGCGTCCCGTCCAGCGCGTAGTCGAGGTCCACGTCGTCGAGCACGATGGCGGCCGACTTGCCGCCGAGCTCGAGCGTGCACTTCGTGACGTTGGCCGAGGCGAGCTGCATGATCCGCCGCCCCACCTCGGTCGAGCCGGTGAACGCAACCTTGTCCACCATGGGCGAGGCGACCAGGCTCTCGCCGGCCGCAGCCCCCGACCCGGGCAGGACGTTCACCACCCCTTCGGGGATGCCGGCCTCCTGGCACAGCCGGCCAAGCTCGATCGTGGTGATCGCCGTGTACGAGGCGGGCTTGATCACCACCGTGTTGCCGGCGGCGATGGCCGGGGCGATCTTCCACGCCGCCATCTGGATCGGGAAGTTCCACGGCGTGACGGCGGCGCACACGCCGATGGGCTCGTGCCGCATCCAGTTCGTCGAGGCGGGGCTGCGGGGGAGGGGCCGTTCGTCGTCCTCCCGTCCGGCCAGCTCGGCGAACACGCGGAAGGTCGAGATCACCATGCCGATGTCCGCGCCCTTCGCCATCCGGATGGTGTGGCCGCCGTCCCGGGCCTCCAGCTCCGCCAGGGCCCCGGCGTTCTGCTTCACCAGGTCGGCCACCTTCAGGAGGTACTGAGCCCGTTCGCGCCCCTTCATCTTCGGCCAGGGGCCCTCATCAAACGCTTGACGGGCGGCCCGCACGGCCCGGTCGGCGTCCTCCGACCCGCCCTTGGCCACCGCGGCGAAGGCCTCGCCGGTGGAGGGGTCGATCGAGTCGAAGGTCTCGCCGGACGCGGCGTCGGTCAGCTCGCCGCCGATCACCAGCCGGTAGGTCTCGGTCATCTTCTGAACCTCCTCGTGGACTACCCGTCGATGGTAGCCGTTGCGGCGTCCCGCCCTCAGCCGGCCACCGGCTGATAGGCGTGGGCGAAAGCCTGGGCGACCTGGCGATGGCCCGCGACATTGGGGTGGAATCCGTCGGAGGCCAGGAACGAGGCCTCGGTCCCGTCCCGCACCTTCGACAGCGCCAGGGAGTAGAGGTCGACCACCCGAGCGCCGGTGGCCGCGGCGGCGTCGGCGATGGCCCGGTTGTACGCGCTCACCAGCCCGGCCACCACCTTAGGGTCGGCACGAACTGAGGTATCGCACCCGCCGTCGGATGCCGGCGCGAATGGCGCGCACGTCTGGTACAGGGGCAGGTCTTGGAGCGGGGGGAGGTTGGCCACCAGGACCTCCGCCCTCCCGCCTTGCCGGAGCTGCTCGAGCAGCGAGGTGAGCTGGGCCTGATAGGTCGAGGCTGGCACTCCGGCCCGGGCGTCGTTCGCGTTCAGGAACACGGTGACGACCTGCGGGTGGAACGTGAGCGCTTCGGGCACCTCCTGCCCGGCGGCGTCGGCCACCGTGGCCCCCGGGATGCCCAGGTTCACGTACACGGCCGATCGCGGCATGGCCAGCCGGTAGAACACCGCCGGCCACGCCTGGGTGGCGGGATCGTCGGCCCCGACCCCCGCGGTCTCGCTGGCCCCCACGGCGACGTAGGTGAAGGCGGGCCCCGACGGACTGACCGAGGGAAGGACGGAGTTGCCCACCTTCGCGGTCCCGCCCGAGCATGCCGAAAGGAACACCGCCACGGCGACGACGGCCGGCAGCCGGGATCGATGGGAGATCCCTCTCGTCATGCCGCTCCCATCGCCTCGCGGGCGGGCAGCCGCGACGCCCGGGCCGCCGGAAGCGCCCCCGCCAGGAGCGCCAGGATCGTCGCGCCGGCCACGGCGCCCAACAGGACCGCCGGGGGGGCCACCAGCTTCACCCCGAACAGCCCCTGCTTCGTGAGATAGGCGTTCACCACCGCTGCCACGGTCCGGGCGATGACCCACCCGGCCGCGGCCCCCAGGACGCCCCCGACGAACCCCAGCAGCCCGGCTTCGATCAGGAACACGCGCAACACGTCCGAGTCGCGAGCCCCGATGGCCTTGAGCACCCCGATCTCGCGCCGGCGCTCGCGGATCGCGGCCAGCAGCGCGTTCGAGATCCCCAGGGCCGAGATCAGCAGGGCGATGAGGCCGATCGCCGACAGGACGATCTCGACCACGTGGAGGTACCGTTCCACGGTGGCGATGAGGTTCTCGGGCGCGGAGGTCGAATAGCCCAGCGCTTCGAGCCGGTCAGCCAGCGGGCCCACTTGCCCGAGGTCGGTGGCCTCCACCAGGAACGCGGCGAAGGGCGGATCGTCGAACCGGCCGCCCAAGGTGGACCCGCCTTCGGTGAACCGCTGGGCCTCACGGACCAGGGCGGTGGGAGCCACGATGTCGCCCTCGGCCGCCTCCTGGGCCACCACCCCCACGATCGTGGCCCTGGTCCAGCGGCCCCACACGCCCTGGTCGAAGGTATCGCCGAGGAAGCGCGGCGCGGCCAGCTCCAGCTCGGTTCCCAGGACCGGGACCGGATCGTCTCGGGGCAGCCCCACCCGCTCGAGGTAGCTCTGGGTCACCGCCACCTCGGTCAGCGAGTTCGCCCGGGGCAGCCGTCCGGCCAGCACGCTGACGGGGAAACGGTCGGGCTGGCTCGTGTCGATGCCCACCACGCTTTCAAGGAAGTCCGCGGACGTCGTCGTGGTCCTCGTCCCCGGGCGGTACGCGGGCGGGACCGGCGCCGCCACCAGCTCCCGGGCCACCACCACCGGCGCGACGGCCTTCACCGAAGGGAGCTTCTGGATCAGGCGGAGGGAGTCCTGGTCGAGGTTGCTGCCCTGGACCCGGATGCTGGCCAGGGGCCCTCCCTTGGTGAGCTGGCCGATCACGCGGGTCTTGGCCGTCGTGGCGATGACCACCAGCGCGGTGAGCAGCGCCGTCGCCAGGGCCACGGCCAACAGCGTGAGGGAGGCCCGCCCGAACCGCCGGGCGACGGCCCTGAGGGCCAGGCCGAGCGCGTCCCGCCACTTCATCGTTCGACCACCTTGCCGGCCTTCAGGAGAAGCCGTTGGACCGCCCGGACGGCCAGGGCCTGGTTGTGGGTCACCAGCACGAGGGTGAAGCCCCATTGGCGCTGGAGCTCCTCGAGCAGCTCGATCACCCCGACCGCCGATGCCTCGTCGAGATTCCCCGTGGGCTCGTCGGCCAGGAGCAACCGGGGCCGGTTCATGAGGGCCCGGGCCATGGCCACCCGCTGGCGTTCGCCGCCCGACAGTTGCGCCGGGCGATGCCGGGAGCGGTCGGAGAGCCCCACCGCGGCCAGCAGCTCGTCGGCGCGGCGTCGCCGTTCGGCGGGGGGAGCGCGGTCGAGCGTCGCGGCGAGCTCCACGTTCTCCCGCGCCGTGAGTGTCTCGAGCAGGCCGAAGTCCTGGAACACGAACCCCACCGTCGAGCGCCGGTACGCGGCGAGGGCATCACCTCCCACGCCGGCCAGGTCGACGTCCCCGACCTGGAGCGTGCCGGCTTGGAGCGGCTCGAGCCCGCCGATGAGCGCCAGCAGCGTAGTCTTGCCCGCGCCCGACGGCCCCTGGAGCGCGCAGTACCCGCCGGCGGGGACGTCGAGATCGACCCCCGTGAGAACGTCGAGTCGCCCTTCGGGCGCGGCGTACGCGTGGCGCAGGCCCGCCGCGCGGATCTCCACCCCCCGGCGTTCTCCGAGGGCGTCGGCCTCGTCCACGGGGCCCGGCCTGGCCCGAGTGTCCATGGGCTCCATCATCGGCGACAGGTCTCGAATTGGCAGGGGAGGAAGCGTGATGGTTCGGCCATGCGCCGTACGATCCGCCGGTGCTGATCGACGACTTCCTGCCCGAGTTCGACGTGGTGGAGCGCCATCGGATCCGGGTGCGAGCTTCGGCGGAGCGGACCTACGAGGCGGTGCGGGCCCTCGACCTCGGCCGCTCCCCCTTGGTGATGGCCCTCTTCGCGGTCCGAGGCCTCCTGCGGAGGGGTCGGAGACCGAGGAGCTTCACGCTCGAAGATGCCGGCCGGCTCGGGTTCGTGGTCCTGGGAGAGGAGCCGGGGGTGGAGATCGTCCTCGGCTTGGTCGGCCGGTTCTGGCAGTTCCGCGGCGGGATCCGTCGCGTCGAGCCGAAAGCGTTCGAGTCGTTCGCCGAGCCGGGATTCGCAAAGGGCGCCATGACCTTCCGGGTCGACCCCGACGGTCCCGACGCCAGCATGGTCCACACCGAAACGCGCGTGCTGTGCACCGACCCGGAATCGCGAAGGAAGTTCCTCCGCTACTGGCGGGTGATCGGCCCGTTCAGCGGATCGATACGACGCGAGGCCCTCCACCTGATCAAGCACGACGCCGAATCGGGCTCGCCATCTCAGTGACGGGTGGCCGAAGGAGTGAACCTCTCGTCACGGGTCGAACGAGATCGAGGCGATGATCAGGTCCGCGACCCGGTCGCCGGACTCCCAGGCCTTCGTTCCGAGCAGGGCGTCGACCTCGTAATAGTGGCCATGGGTCTTCACGAGGATGAAGCCGTTGATCCCACCGGTCTGCCCGTAGGCGGTGACGTCGCTCAGTCGCACCGGCAGGTGCGTGTGTGGGGGCGGGTTCGAGACCCCCGGGGGGGACAGCAACGCGAACCCCGCCAGGAAGTCGGGCAGGCGCCTGAACACGATCAGCACTTCATCGGGATTCAGGCGCGCATGCAGCAGGTCTGGACAACCGTCCGGTTCCGAAGAGACCACCTCGCTGGCTGAACTGGCGATCATCACCCCGACACCAGCCGAGCAGAACAGACTGTCGGGCACGGGCGTTGCCGTCCAGCCGGGCGGATATCGGATCGACCAGGCTGCGCCGGAAGCCCGAAACGCCGGCCAGCCGCTCGGAATGGCCGGAGGCCCGGCGGACCAGACACGGAACCCAACGGCGACGGCCAGCGTTGCGATTGCGATGGCGCCGACGACGGTCTGCTTTCTCACTGGGGGCGGAGGAGTGTCTTTCGCCTCGAGCCCGTCTATCACCGCGAATGCGGGAGGAGCGATGCCCGGGGGCCAGGGGCCGGAACCACGCCGCGCGGCCGAATGGGTTCGCCCGAGTCGCGCCCGGATCGCATACGTGTACACCAGGTAGATCAGCGCGCCGAACGCCACGAGGGTCATGGTCGTCGCTGCGTCGGAGTCGGCGAAGGTCGGGTATTCGAACCACCCGGCCAACGTCGTCAGAGGCCATAGAAGGACGCACAGGGGAAAGGTGCAGAGGTGGAACCCGACCACGACGAGCACCGCCGCCAAGGCCGAAGCAACGACGAGCAGGGGCCACAAGTGAAGGATGGTCCCGCTGCCTAGCGCGCCGCCCCAGGCGAGCGCGAGCCAGCGTCCCCAGAGGCCAAGGGGATGCACCAGGCGTTCCACCCGGTCGGCTCCAGCGATGACGGCGCGCCGGGTCTCCGGATCAGCCCTCATGCCCCGGGCCACCCGATAGGCGCAATCGCGATGTATCGGACCCGGTAGAGGCCCCATCCGAGCCGCCTCTCGGTAGTGCTCGAGAGCCTCCGGCGCTTCTCGGCGCTGGGCCAGACATCCCGCGAGGGTCGCCCGCGCGCCGGCGTCTCCGGGGAATTGGGCCACCAAGTCTCGAAGCAAGGGTATGGCGATCTGATGGTGGCCCAACTGGAAGCTGAGCGTCCCGTCGGCCATACGCGGCTCGGGCATCTCTGGATGCTCGGTGGCAATGATCTGTGCGCGGCGTTGCGCGTCCTCCAGGGCGAGCCTTCGGGTCGCTCCGAGGGCATAGGCGAGGAGCGCGCTCGCTCTGGGATCGCCTGGCTTCTCCTTGAGGATGGCTCGGCACTCCTTGCGCACCGTTCTCCATCGGCCCCAGTTCGCCAGCCGCGCGGCGCGTTCGAAACCGGGCTCGGTGCGAGCCGCCATCTCGATTCGAAGCATAGGCCTGGCGGCGGGTCGTCAGAGCCTGGCCCAGTCATCCGGGAGGCAGTACCTGCATCCCCTGCTTGGGGGGGGATCATCACCCACCCGGATCGTGGCTCCCCCCTGGACTGCGGCGGTCCGGACCCGCAGAATCCCAACATGGTCGGACCGAGGGCGGGCTACGCATGAGCTGGCGCGGGTGTCTCCTGCGCCGGGTGGGGGGCCAATGACGGCGGCCATTCGCGCTCGGGCCCCGTTGGCCGTGTGGGTCGCGGTCATCCTCCTGATCGGTGTGACGGTCACGCTGGCCATCCTCAACAACAGTGTTGCCAGCGACACCGTCTTCATCTCGCTTGCCCTCGCCATGGTCATCGGGTACCCGACCGTCGGGGCGCTCCTCGCCTCGAGGAACCCCCGGAACCCGATGGGGTGGTTGATGATGGGGATCGGACTCGCCTTCATCCTCAGCGGCCTAGCGGACGAGTACACCACCTACACGTTCAAGACGAACCCCGGGAGATTGCCGTTCGGGAGTGCCGCCGTGGTGGGCTCTGGCACGTTCTGGATGCCGACCATCGCGGCGATCGTCCTCCTGGTGCTGCTCTATCCCACGGGCAAGGTCCCCGGCCCTCGGTGGCGATACCTCCCTCGTGTGGTCGCCGCGCTCACTGGGCTGTTCGTCTTGGCGAACACGTTGGCGCCGGGCGTCCTTCCGGACGCCCCGACGGGGATCACGGTCGTGAATCCGTTCGGGGTGCATGCCCTGAAGCCCGTGGCCAGCCCCATCGTCTCCATCACCAGCGTCGTCGTCTTCCTCAGCGCGATCCTTGCGGTGGTCGCGCTCGTGCTTCGGTACCGGCGTTCCCGCCAGGAGGAGCGCCAGCAGATCCGCTGGCTCCTCTACGTGGCCTCCACCATCGTGGCGTTTGCCGTCGTGGCCATCGTGGCCGGGTTGATCGTGGGATCGTCCTTCGGCAGCTCGATCTGGAGCACCATCCTTTTCCTGATCATCTTCACCCTCATCGGGATCGGGTTTCCCGCCGCAATGGGCGTGGCGGTCCTCAAGTACCGGCTGTACGACCTCGACCTGGTCGTGCAGAAGACCGTGCTGTACGCGATCGTCGCCGTGCTGCTGACCGCCGTCTTCCTGGTCGTGGCCCTGGCGATCGGCGCGATCGCCGGGCGAGGCCAGGCCGGGTCCATCGTGGCCGCCGCCGCCATCGGGCTCTCGTTCTGGCCGGCCCTCCGTCTGGCCAGGCGGATCGCCGACCGGCTGATCTACGGCGGCAGGGCCACGCCCTATGAGGTGCTCACCGAGTTCTCCGCCCGGCTGGGCGGTTCGTACGGCGCGGAGGACGTGCTGCCCCGGATGGCCCAGATCCTCGCCGGCGCGGTGGGGGCCAGACGAGCGATCGTGTGGCTCCGGGTCGGGGCCGAGCTGCGGCCGGCAGCCCTCGCGCCGAACGGCGAGGTACCGGCGCCCATCAGGCTTTCGGGGGACGAGCTCCCGGCCTTGCAGGCGGACGCGGCGGTCGAGGTCCGCGACCGCGGTGAGCTGCTCGGGGCGCTCACGGTGTCGACGCCGCCCAACGATCCGATGAACCCGTCGAAGGATCGGCTGGTCCGCGACCTGGCGTCCCAGGCCGGCCTGGTCCTTCGAAACGTCCGGCTGATCGAGGAGCTGCGGGAATCGCGGCGCCGGATCGTGGCCGCCCAGGACGAACGGGCCCGGAAGCTCGAACGGAACATCCACGACGGTGCCCAGCAGCAGCTCGTCGCGCTGGCGGTGAAGCTCCGGCTGGCCGAGCAGCTGGCCGAGCGCGATCCGGCGAAGGCCAAGGAGATGCTGGGCCAGCTCCAGGGCGAGGCCACGGACGCACTGGAGAACCTCCGCGACCTCGCCCGCGGGATCTACCCACCGCTCCTGGCGGACGCCGGTTTGGCGGCCGCGGTCGAGGCTCAGGCCCGGAAGTCCCCGATCCCAGTCGAGTTCGGGGCCGACGGCATCGGTCGGTACCCGCAGGATGTCGAGGCCGCCGTGTACTTCTGCGTCCTGGAGGCGATGCAAAACGTGGCCAAGTACTCGGAGGCGAATCTGGCACGCATCAGCCTGGGTCAGACAGACGGCGATCTGATCTTCGCCGTCGAGGACGACGGGGTCGGGTTCGATCCGGAGGCGGCCCGTGGCTCCGGGCTGCCGAACATGCGCGACCGCCTCGAGGCGCTCGGAGGGAAGGTGGAGGTCCAGTCGGCGGCCGGGGCCGGGACGAAGGTGACCGGCCGGGTCCCCGTTCACGCCCTGGAGGC
This sequence comes from Actinomycetota bacterium, assembly GCA_036395815.1. Taxonomy (GTDB): domain Bacteria; phylum Actinomycetota; class UBA4738; order UBA4738; family UBA4738; genus DASWCX01. The sequence continues at coordinate 12,356 of DASWCX010000438.1, forward strand.
CACGCCGTCCTGACCTCGCGCGCCTCGCATCCGCGAGGCAGGACTACCTTGGGCCGCAACCCGGCTTATGGGCGGCCGTTCGCCAGAGAATGGATCGAGAGGGGTGTGCCGCGGCCCGGGTAACATTGCGGGGCGAAGGAGGTCCCAGCCACCATGACCTATGACGAGCGGGTTTCGGCGTTCAAGGCGCGCATCGACGCGGGGGTGAAGATCGAGGCCGGCGAGTGGATGCCGGACGAGTACCGGCTGGCCGCCATGAAGTTCATCGAGATGCACGCGAACTCCGAGGTCATGGGGGCCCTCCCCGAGCGGGAGTGGATCCCCCGCGCGCCGACCCTGAAGCGGAAGCTCTCGCTCACCGCCAAGGTTCAGGACGAGGTGGGTCACGGCCAGATCCTCTATCG
>DASWCX010000439.1:0-4140 GCA_036395815.1 Actinomycetota bacterium
TGGTCATCCTGACCGGAGCGAGCCTGCTCCAGACCTCCACATCGCTCGCTGGAAGCAACGTTGGTCGCACCCTGAACTTGAGGGTCCCGGGCGGTGGATTCTCCGGGGCGAGCGGTTCCGTCGGAGCCTGGGTCGTGGGGGGCGTGAAGGGGCAGATGCTCCGAGCGGCGCATGCCGTCGCCGGCGAGAGTCCCGCGGAAGGAGGACCGTCGAAAGCAGGACAGCTCGTCGTGGTGAAGCTGACCATCGGCCGGCGGCGGCCCGAGTCCGTTCTGACGAATGCGATCAGGGTTTCCGAGATGCTCGACGCGCTCGGCGTCACCGTCCACCGACTCGACGTCGTGAAGCCACCCGCGATTCGGGCATCGGCCCGCGCGCTCGTATCCGGGTGTTCAGGATCCATCGGGTCACCGAGATTCAGATCGTCGACGTTCCGTACCAAACCCTCATCCGGTACTCGAAGGCCCTGGCGCCGGGCGAGGTGAACGTGGTCACTCCAGGCAAGACGGGTAAGGCCCAGGCCACCTACCTCGTCACGTATCGAAACGGGAAGGAGCGGTCGCGGGAGCTCGTCTCCCAGTCCGTGGTGGTCTCGCCGGTCGACAGGGTCGAGGACATGGGACCGGCGCCGGCAACTCCGGCGGGCGTGGAGTTCGGCGACGCCACCTGGTACTCCTGGTCCGGGTGCGGCTCCGGATATCACGCCGCCCACAAGACGCTGCCGTTCGGGACCGTGGTGACCGTGACGGATCTGGACAACGGACGCTCGGTCACTGTCACAATCAACGACCGTGGGCCGTACATCGCCGGGCGCATCATCGACCTCTGTCCCACCGCGTTCTCCGCGCTCGCCCCGCTCGGCCAGGGCGTCGCGCGCGTCGAGATCACCTGGTGAGCCCGGGCCCGAGGGCCCGGCCGACCCGGAACGACTGACCCCCAGCCGGCTGCGCTCCCTGGCCGCCCGCCACGACATCCGCCCGAAGCGGTCCCTGGGACAGCATTTCCTGATCGAGCCCTCCCTGGCCCGGCGGATCGTCGAGCTGGCGGAGGTTCGACCAGGCGACCGGGTGGTCGAGGTGGGCGCCGGTCTCGGGTCGCTGACCGTGGCCCTGGCCCGGGCGGGAGCCCACGTGGTGGCCGTGGAGCTCGATCGTGCGCTGGTCCCCGCCCTGGAGGAGGCGCTCGGCCCGTCCGCATCCGTCCGGATCGAGGTCGCGGATGCCCTTCGGGCCGACTGGGCCGAGCTGCTGGACGGGCCGGGCCCGTGGAAGCTGGTGGCGAACCTGCCGTACAACGTGGCCGTCCCCGTGGTCCTGCGCACGCTGGAGCTCGAGCCCCGGATCGAACGCCTGCTCGTGATGGTCCAGCGGGAGGTGGGCGAACGGCTGGTTGCGGGCCCCGGGGAGCCACAGTACGGCGCGGTCAGCCTCCGGGTGGCCTATCGCGCGGCGGCGTCGGCGGTTCGGCGGGTTCCCCGGACCGTGTTCTGGCCTCAGCCGAACGTGGACTCGGTCCTGGTCTCGATGGTGCGGCACCCGCCTCCGGTCCGGATCGAGGGGGAACGGTTGTGGCCCGTGGTGCGGGAGGCGTTCGGCCAGCGGCGGAAGACCATGCGGAACGCGTTGGTCCGGCTGGGGCTCCAGCGGGACGAAGCGCTCGCCCTGCTCGAGCGGTGCGGGATCGCGAACTTGGCCCGCCCCGAGGAGCTGGGCCTCCCGGAATTCGCCTGCCTCGCCGCCGGGATCCCGATCCGGTGAGCCTCCCGAACACCATAAGCGTGGCGGCCCCCGCCAAGGTGAACCTCTTCTTGAGAGTGCTCGGGCGACGAGACGACGGCTATCACGACCTGGAGAGCCTGATCGTACCCATCTCGCTGGCCGACCGGCTCGAGATCCACGCGCACGCCGATCCGACCGCGTTCCGGACGCTGTCGTTCTCCCTCGCGGTGCTGGGCCATCCGGACCTGGTGCGGCGGGTCCCCGCGGACGAGTCCAATCTGGTCCTGCGGGCCGCGCTGGTCATGGCCGAACGAGCAGAGGTTCGCGGGTTCGCCGAGTTCCGGCTGGAGAAGCGGATCCCGGCCGCGGCCGGATTGGGGGGCGGGAGCTCGGACGCCGCGGCGGCCCTGCACGGGCTGAACGACCTGTGGGGCCAACCGCTCGATCCCGAACAGCTCGGATCGGTCGCGGCGGAGGTCGGCTCCGATGTCCCGGCGCTGCTGCTGCGGGCGCCGGCCATGATCGAGGGCCGGGGCGAGCGGGTCCGGCCGGGGCCTGATCTCGGCGTGTCCCTCGCGGTGATCACCTTCGGGTTCGGCGTCGCCACAGCCGAGGCCTACCGGTGGTGGGACGAGGACGCGGAGGCCACCGGCCCCGACCCCAGCCCGGCCCTGGAGGCCATGGCTTCCGGGTCACCGTCCCTGGACGGGAGGCTGATGTTCAACGACCTTGAGGGGCCGGTGACCCGCCGGCATCCGGAGATCGGGCGGGCCAAGGAGGCGCTGGCCGAGGCCGGCGCGATCGCGGTGATGTGCGGGAGCGGGCCCAGCGTGGCGGGATTCCTCCCGGACGGCCTGGAGCGGCTGCCCTCGGACGTCGAGGCCGGGCTCGAGGCGATCTCGGGCCGGCCGGTGGTCTACGCCCGGTCCTGGGAGGAATGACGCGTTCGCTGGCCCCCCGCGATTCGAACGCGGACTTCCGGGACCAAAACCCGGCGTCCTGCCAATTAGACGAAGGGCCAGAGCAGGCCCTCCCACGATACCCTCGCCGCGATGGCTTCGGCAGGCGAACGCCCGCGGGGACGCCGGGCGGTGGACGCCGGGCGGTGGACGCCGGGCGGGGGGCCGGTGGACAATGACGGGCCCCCCGAGCCGAGTGCACGGGTGGGCCCTTCCGCGAGGCGGGTGAGACAGACGGTGGCCGGACCGACGAGAGGATCCCGAACGGTGGCCGCGGTGATCCTGGCCGCCGGCAAGGGCAAGCGCATGCGCTCCGTCCGCCCCAAGGTCCTCCACGACGTCTGTGGCAAGCCGGGGCTCTGGCACGTGGTCCGGGCCGCGATGGCTGCTCGGCCCTCCAAGCTGGTGATCGTTGTCGGGCACGGCAGGGAGGAGGTCGAGGAGGCCGTCCGGTCGTGGGACCTGCCGGTCGAGGTGACCTTCGTGGATCAGGGCGAGCCGCTCGGGACGGGCCACGCGGTCATGGAGGCCGAGCGGGCAGTGGGCGACGCCGACGAGGTCCTGGTCATGGCCGGGGACGACCCGCTGCCCGAGGGCCGGCACGTTCGGCAGGTGGTTCGGGCGCTGCGGACCGGGCGAACGGCGGCGGCCATCCTCACCACCGTCGTGGACGACCCCACCGGGTACGGCCGGGTGGTTCGGAGCGGCCGCAGGCTCGTGGAGATCGCCGAGCAGACCGACGCCCGGCCGGAGGTCAGGAAGATCCGGGAGATCTCGACGGTCGTGTACGCGTTTCGCCGCGACGACCTGTTCCGGGCCCTGCCCCGGGTGGGACGGGAGAACCGCCAGAACGAGTACTACCTGCCCGACGTCCTCGGCATCCTGATCGAGAAGGGCGAACGGGTGGCCGTGGTCACCGCCGACTTCGGTGGGACCTGGGTCGGCCTCAACTCCCGCGCCACGCTTGCGAAGCTCATCGAGATCATCCGGGGCCGGATCGTGGAGGGGCACATGGATCGCGGCGTGTCGTTCGTGGATCCGACGACGGCGTACGTGGACGTCGACGTCCGGATCGGGCCCGACACCGTCATCCACCCGATGACCTTCCTCCAGGGGGCAACACGGATCGGGAAGGGGGCCTCGATCGGACCGGGGGTCAGGCTGGTCGACACCGTGGTTGGCGACGGCGCCGACATCACCTTCTCCGTGGCCCGAAGCTCCCGCATCGGACCCGGGGCCCTGGTGGGACCCTACGCCAGCCTTCGTCCCGGAACGGTCATCGAGGAGCGGGCCAAGGCCGGGACGTTCGTCGAGATGAAGAACACCCGGGTGGGCAGGGGCAGCAAGGTCCCCCATCTCGCGTACGTGGGCGATGCCCGGATCGGGCGCAACGTGAACGTCGGCGCCGGCACCATCACGTGCAACTACGACGGATACGAGAAGCACCCCACCGTGATCGGCGA
>DASWCX010000440.1:0-7245 GCA_036395815.1 Actinomycetota bacterium
GTGGCGTTCGAGCCGTACCGGCCTTCATAGGAAAGTCTCCGCGACGCCGCCACGCGTACTATCGGATGACATGGTGTCGACAAGGGGGTCAGCGGTCTGCCTGGCCGTGGCGCTCGCTCTGGCGGCCGCGGCGTGCTCGAAGAGCGCCTCGCCGACCGGATCGGTCGCCACCACCCCGCCCACCACGCCCAATCCCGCGCAGAGCGCCGCGAGCCCCAGCCCGAGTGCAGGAGCGGCCGCTGTCACGGTCAACCAGGTCAATTACGAGTTCTCGCCGTCGACGTTCTCGGTGAGCCAGGGGGACACCATCGCGGTGAAGGACGCCACCACCGGCACGCCGCACACTTTCACCATCGAGGGCAAGGGCATCGACGTGGTGAACAACCCCGGCCAGACCCAGTCGGTGACGATCAACCTGCCCCCGGGCACATACCCGTTCATCTGCCGGTTCCATTCGTCGCTCGGCATGAAGGGGACGCTGACGGTCAAGTAGGCCGGCCCGGACGCCTCTTTCAGAACGGCGTCCGCTGTTCTTCGAACGTCGAGCGGGCTATCGTGCTGGCCATGGGCCACAGGGTGGCGGCGATCGGCGAGCCCGATGTCCTCGACGGCGAGACGCCGTTCGAAGGACGCCTCCGGTCCCTGCTCCGTGGTGTGGCGGAGGGGGAAGTCACCGCAGAGCAGGCCGCCGCCACTCTTCGTGACCTCCCCTTCGCGGACCTCGGATTCGCCAGGGTCGACCACCACCGCGAGCTCAGGCAGGGCAGTTGCGAGATCGTGTACGGCTCTGGCAAGTCGGCCGGCCAGGTCGCGGCCATCGTCCACCAGCTGCTCGAGGGGAACGAGGGTCCCGTACTCGTCACCCGGACCGGACCCGAGCAGGCGGCGGCGGTCCGCGCCGAGGCGGCGGCTGCCGGCCTTCGCGTGCTCGAGCGCCCCACGTGCGGGGCTCTCGCCATCCTCCGGAACGTCCCCTCCCCGACCGGCAGGGTGCTGGTGGTGACCGCCGGCACCTCCGACCTCGGGGTGGCAGAGGAGGCCGTCCTGACCGCCACCGTGATGGGAACCGACGTCGAGATGATCGCCGACGTGGGTGTGGCGGGCCTGCACCGGCTGGCGGCGGTGCGGACGGAGCTCGAGGCCGCCGATGCCATCGTGGTGGTGGCGGGGATGGAGGGCGCCCTGCCCAGCGTGGTGGGGGGCCTGGTGGCCCGGCCGGTGATCGCCTGCCCCACCAGCGTCGGCTACGGCGCCAGCTTCGGCGGGCTCGCGGCCCTGCTGGCCATGCTGAGCTCGTGCACGCCCGGCGTGGCGTGCGTGAACATCGACGACGGCGTGGGGGCAGGGTATGTGGCGGCGATGATCGCCCGGCGCGCGGGTCGGGCCCGGCCCGAACGATGAGCCGAATCCTGTACGTCGACCCCATCGGGGGGGCGGCGGGGGACATGTTGCTCGCGGCCCTGCTCGACGCGGGCGCGCCGGAGGCCGCGGTTCGCGAGGCCGTGGACGCCGTTCTCCCCGGCCGGTTCGCGTTCTCGACCGAACCGGTCCGCAGGGGCGGCACGCGGGCCCAGCTACTTCGGATCCGCCACTCGGAGCAGGACGGAGCCGATACCTCGGACGGCTCGCCACGCTCCTTCCGTCAGCTCATGGAGGCGCTGGACGCGGCCCCGTTGCCAGAAGGGGTGGCGCGCCGCGCCCGGATGGTGCTCTCCCGCCTGGGGGAGGGGGAGTCGGCGGTGCACGGCATCCCCTCGGAGGAGCTCGAGCTCCACGAGTTGGGCGACGCGGACACGCTCCTCGACGTGGTCGGCGTGGCCGCCGCCCTCGAATGGCTGGAGGTGGCCGACGTTCGGGTGGGTTCCATCCCGCTCGGCTCGGGGGGCGCGCACCCGCGCTGGCGGGGCCATCCCGAGATGCCGCTTCCGGCTCCGGTCACGGTCGAGCTGCTCAGAGGATTCGACGTCCGGGCGGGCGGCTCGGAGGAGACGGTGACGCCGACCGCGGCCGCGGTGTTCGCGGCCCTCGGCCGCCCGGCGGAGGGGTTGCCCGAGATGCGCCTGGATGCCGTGGGATACGGCGCGGGGAACCGGGACCCGAAGGACCGCCCCAACGTCGTGCGGGTGATCCTCGGTTCGCCGTCCTCGGACCTTGCGAGCGCCGAGCCCGACCGGGTTCGGGAACGGATGCTCACGGTCCTCGAGGCGAACGTGGACGACCTCTCGCCCGAGCTGGTGGCCGACGCGATGGAGGCGCTCCTGGCCGCCGGGGCGCTCGACGCGTGGACGGCGCCGATCCAGATGAAGAAGGGGCGGCCCGGGCTGATGATCTCCGCGCTCTGCGACCCCCAGGACGAACAGGGCGTTGGCGATGTGTTCTTCGAGGCGACCTCGACCTTCGGAGTGCGGGGGCATCAGGTCCGAAGGTCGGAACTCGAGCGGCGGTCGGTGGCGGTCGATCTGGCAGACGGCAGCGTTCGGGTGAAGGTCGGGCTTCTCGGGGGGCGGGTGGTGAGCGCCACGCCCGAGCACGACGACGTGGCCGACCTGGCCCGCCGGGTGGGGCGCCCGGTTCGCCAGGTGTACGAGGAGGCCGTGGCGGCGGCCGCGGCCCTTCGGGTCGAAGCTCCCCACCGCGCATGACCGGCCGGGAAAACGTCATCGAGCGGGTTTCCGAGCGGATCGCGGGCTACGGCCGGCCCCGAGCCGTGGTGGCGTTCTCCGGCGGCGTGGACTCGGCGGTGGTCTTGGCCCTGGCGGCCCGGGCGCTCGGGCGGACCGCCGTGACCGCCGTGACCGCCGTCTCCCCGAGCTACCCGGCCGGCGAGCTCGAACAGGCCCGCGACGTGGCCACGTCTCTGGGCGTGGCCCATCGATCGATCGAGACCGGGGAGGTCGGTCGCGAGGCGTACGCGCGCAACGACGGCGAGCGGTGCTTCCACTGCAAGACCGAGCTGTACGGGGCGCTTCGCCGGCTCGCTGCGGGTGAAGCCGACCCCGATGCGGCCGTGCTGGCCGGGGCGAACCTCGACGACCTCGCCGACTTCCGGCCCGGCCTGCGGGCGGCCCGGCAGCAGGGGATCCGCAACCCGTTGCTGGAGGACGGCGTGGGCAAGGCCGCGGTCCGCGCCGCCGCCCGACGCCTCGGGCTGGCCGTGGCGGACAAGCCCTCCCTGGCCTGCCTCTCCTCCCGAGTGGCCTACGGGATCCGGATCACGCCGGGGCTCCTGGGCCGGGTCGACCGAGCCGAGCGGTCCGTTCGGGCTCTCGGATTCGAGGTGGTCCGGGTCCGCCACCTGGGCGACCGGGCCTCCATCGAGGTCGACCCGGCAGACGTTCCGAGGCTGGTCGGCGATCCGCGGCTGCCGTCCCTCATGGAGGAGCTTCGCGAAGCGGGATGGAGCGAGGTGGCTGTCGATCCGAAGGGGTATCGAACAGGGAGCCTGAACCCCACGCTGAGGCCGCCGACGGCGCGCCGGAGGCTCGAGCTCCGGCCTCGAACCACATGACCACGCGCTTCGGCGTCGGGCTCCTGGCCCTCGCCATCCTGGCCGGTGCGTGCGGCCACGGCGCGAAGGCGCCCACCACCCTCACCGTGGTGCAGGTCAACTTCCGGTTCGAGCCGGCCAATCTCACCCTGGCCCGAGGCGGGGTGGTGTCGGTGAAGGACGACGCTCCCGTCACACCCCACACGTTCACGGTCAAGGGGACGGACATCGATGTTCGCAACGATGCCGGCGATATCGGCACCGCCCTGATCGACCTGCCGCCCGGGACCTATACGTTCATCTGTCGGTACCACGTGTCGCAGGGGATGAAGGGAACGCTCATCGTCCGGTAGCCGGACGATGAAGGTGAAGGGTCAAGCGCGGGCCGCCTCACCCGGCCGCTTCGGCCCCCGGCTCGGTTCGGTCGCTCTCGCGGGGCGCCAGTGCGGTCCGGACGAACTCGAGGAGCTCCCGCTCGCGGCGGTGCAGGGCCAGCCGGCTCTCGTCCTCCCCGACCACGGCCCGGAGGACCCCGGCCTCGGTGATCGAGCCGACCACGGCCGTGTACAGGGTGAACAGCAGGAGCGCCGGGTCCTGCCGGCGGATCAGGCCGGTCCGCATGCCGTTGGCCAGGAAGGCCAGGGCCCGGAGCCGGAGCGGCTCGAGCACCCCGGCGAACCGTTCGATCACCTCGGGCCCGAGGCGGCTTGCTTCCCGGACGAACTGGGCGAACTCGGGCCAGTCCTCCGCCAGGGAGAACAATGTGTGGACCACGGCCTCGGCCTTCCGGGACTCCGCCGTCTCCTCCAGGGCCCGGGTAAGCGCCTCGGCCACGCGCCGGCTGGTCTCCTCGATGCAGTCGGCCAGCAGGTCGTCCTTCGTGGGGAAGTAGTACAGGAGGGTCTGCTTGCGGACCCCCGCGGCCGTGGCTACGGCCTCCAGGCTGGTGCCCTTGAACCCCCGCTTGCCGAACAGCCGGATGGCCTCCTCGACCAGCCGCCGCCGGGTGGCCTGACCGCCGGTCCTGGTCATCCTCGCCAGATCCTCGGGGGCCGCCTCCGCGGAGGAGGCCGGGTCGCTTCCCACACCCGGAGCCACCGGGGCCCGGCCGGGCCGGTTGGGGGGCGGATCTCGCCGCGGCGCTCGCGGTGCAGCGACTCCCACCACGTGGTCCGGTCCTCCTCCCACACCCGCGACAGGGCCGCCTGGATGCGCGGGGTGAGCGAGCGGAACTCCTCGCCCGGCTCCGGCAGGACGGGCGGCCCGAACCGGACGGAGATGGGGACCCGGCCGGGCACCGGCCACGACCGGCCGCGTGGCATGGCGGCGAACGTCCCTCGAAGGGCGATCGGGACCACCGGCATCCTGTACTCGAGACACAGCCTCGACGCCCCGTGGCGGAACCGTCCCATCCAGCCGTCCCGCGACCGGGTGCCCTCCGGGAACACCAGCAGGTTCCAGCCCTCTTCGACCAGCCGCCTGGCGGTGCTCGTGGCGTGCTTCCCCCCGGCCCGCTCGATGGGAAAGGTGTTGAACACCAGGGCGGTGGTGGCGGCCCGCCACCACACGTCGAAGAAGTAGTCCGCGGCCGCGGCCACCGCGGTTCGCTCCCGCCACTGCTTCGGGAGCGAGCAGAGCACCAGCGGGGTGTCGACGTGGCTGGAGTGGTTCGCCACGAACATGACCGGGGGGGAGAGGTCCCGGAGGTGGTCGAGCCCCTCGACGTTCGGATCGGTCTCGGTCCACACCAGGGGCCTGAAGGCGTAGCGCAGGATGGCCTCGCGGGCGGCTCGGGCCGGCGGGGTTCGAGCCCAGTTCGTGGGGAACGTCCGCGGCTCGACCGGCGGCGCCCACGGCTCCGCCGACTCCGGCGTGAGGGGGCGGCGGGTCCATCGCCACCCGCGGGCCAGCTCCCGGACGTCCTCGGCCAGCGACCCCATCAGCGCACGTCCGCCAGCATGATCGGGGGGGCGTGGAAGTACGTGGTCCGGGGGCTCCCGCCGACCGTCTCGCTCGCCATCTCCATGGCGTCGGCGAACGTAGAGGCGGTCCGAAAGCCCATGCGGGACACCGCTTTTCGATCCGCGCCGACGAAGATGACGTCGCCCAGGTAGTCCATGGCGTGCGCGCCCCAGTACCACATGTAGAAGGGGTGCACGCCGTGGTACGCGTACGAGTTGCGGTACAGGTGCACGTACCAGGGGTCGGTGGCGTACTGCTGCTCGTACTTCGCCTCGAGCGCCGAGGGGTCGGTGGTCTCCGCCAGCACCTCGTCGAAGAAGTCGACGTAGCTCGGGTGGTGGACCTGGTGGAATTCCCACGGCACCGGATGGAACAGGATCATCGCCCCGCCCGGCCGGACCAACGGCTTGCCCCGGTACAGGTTGAAGAAGTATCCGAGCCCGAGGCACTGGACCAGGATGGGGTTCATGATCGAGTTCACGTTGTACGGGCAGATGTAGGGGAGGCCCACCACCAGCACGTCGGCCTGTCCGTTCACCTCGACCACCTGCTGGCGATGGAGGTTCTCGAGCGTTCGTTCGTGGACGGCCTCCGTCTCGCCGGCGTTCACCCCGGTCACTCCGTAGGGCGCCTCGATCCTTCGGAAGATCTCCCGCCGGATCCCGGACGGCGCGCGGTCGTTCGCCCGCTTCGCCGCCAGGAACATGGCCTGATCCTTCACCGACCACTCCCACTCCCGCTTGTTCAGGAAGCCGAACCGGGAGGGAAACGTCTCCCCGTTCAGCGTGGTCTCGACGGTGAAGACCTTCAGATGGTCCGCCAGGAGCCGCCCCATCCGGGCCGCCGAGCCGTGGAGCGCCGAGCTTGGCGGGTCCATGTACGACCGCGAGTTCAGCATGGTGTGCACGTTGTGGTGGTGCTTGAGGCTCCGGTAGGAACCGAGCCCCACGGGGACCGACTTGTGGCCGCCGTCCATGGCCACCAGGTTGATGTTCACGTACACCAGCAGGTCCGACTCCGCGGCCCGGCGGCTGATCTCGACGTCCTCCCCCCGATCCGTCACCCCCACGTGGGTCAGGCCGTTCGGGTCCTCCGCGTCGTGATTGCTGAGGTCGCCCGGCCAGAACGATCGGAACACCCGCTCCCCGACCGCCCGCTTGATCTCCGACGGCGTCATCCGGCGGTGGAGCGAGTTGGCCACCACGATCTTCACGTCCTCCACGCCCTTGCGGGCCGCCATCTCCAGGACCTGCTCGATGACCCGCTGCCGGATGTCGGGCTTGACCATCGGAGGGAGCGGGAGCGAGATGTCGTCGAACGCGATGGTCAGCCGCATGCCCGGGTGGAGCAGCTCGGGCAGCGGTTCGGACCCTTGAGGGTGGAGGAGCGCCTCGCGGATGGCTCCGGGGACGTCGCGGATCCCCGGGAGCGGATCGGGCGGGTACACCACCTGGGTCCCCAGCGGGAACCGCTGGAGCCGGAACCCCTCGCCCTCGTGGACCAGCAGGGGCGGGGTCCGCTCGTCGACGTCGAGCACGAAACCGGGTCTGGTCACACGTTCACCTCTCTCTCGGGTCGAAGGCCACCTTCACGGTCCCCAGGCGGCCCGCCGAGAGCGCGTGATCGAGCGCCTCCCGCCATCGCGACAGCGGGTAGACCGCCCCGACCATGCCCTCGAGGGGGGCCTCGGCGGCCAGGTCGATGGCGAGGTCGAAGCTCGAGGCCACGCCACGCTCGGTCATCTCCGTGCCGGCCGCGTAGGCGCCGGTGAGTTCGAGCTCGCGGAACCATACCGG
>DASWCX010000441.1:0-4443 GCA_036395815.1 Actinomycetota bacterium
CTGCAGGTTCGGGCCACCGACGGCCACGGGGACGTCCAGGCGGCCAAGCGCCGCGGGGTCGTCCCCTCCGGGGCCACGGGCTACGACAAGATCACCGTGACCGTTCGGCCCTGACGCTCGCGGCCGAGGGGCGAAGGGGAGCTCCGGCGAGCTCGCGCATCCCCTCGTCGAATCCAACGTCCGGGTGGAACCCGAGGAGATCGGCGGCACGGGCGGGCGAGGCGAACACGTGCCGCACGTCTCCCGGCCGGTATTCGCCGGTGACCACGGGGCGGGGAGCGCCGGACCCGAACGCCGAAGCCAGCGCCTCCGCCATCTCGCCCACGGTGTGCGGTTCCCCGCTGGCGACGTTGAACGGACCACCCACCGGCGTCTGGGCCGTCAGCGCCAGGACGTTGGCGGCGGCGACGTCGCGCACGTGGACGAAGTCGCGCCGCTGCCCCCCGTCCTCGAACACCCGGGGGCTCTCTCCCGCGGCCAGGGCGCTGCGGAAGACGCTGGCCACGCCGGCGTACGGGGTGTCGCGCGGCATCCGGGGCCCATACACGTTGTGATACCGGAGCGCGACGACCTCGGTCCCCATCTCCCGGCCGTAGGCGAAGCACAGGTGTTCCTGGTGGAGCTTGGTGGCCGCGTACACGTTGCGCGGGTCCGGAGCGGCCTCCTCGGAGACGGGCTCGGGGGACAGCTCGCGGCCGCATTCGGGACAGGTGGGTTCGAACCGGCCCCCCGCGAGGCGAGCGGGGGCGCGCGGCTCCGACGGGACCGGGCCGTGCTCGGGGCAGCGGTAGCGCCCCTCGCCGTAGACGGCCATGCTGCTGGCCAGCACGACGCGCCCGGAGAACCGCGCCTCGTGCATCGCCCGGAGCATGGCCGCGGTCCCGACGTCGTTGGCCCGAACGTAGTCGAGCACGTCGCCCATGTCGACGCCGAGCCCGACCTTCGCGGCCTGATGGCTCACCGCGTCGACCCCGGCCAGGCACGCGCGCCAGGCGTCCACGTCCTCCACGTTGCCCCTGACGTACGTCGCCCGCGGATGACGGTAGTCGGGCTCTTCCCCGTGCGCCGAAGGCTCGAGCGAGTCGAGGACGACCACCTCGTGGCCCAGCTCCGCGAGCCGGTCGACCACGTGGGAGCCGATGAATCCCTCCCCGCCGGAGACGAGCACCCGAAGGCTCATTGGAAGGGTGTTACAGGCCGACCTCGAGGTCGGACAGGCCGACCTCGACCGCGGAGTCTCTCGCCCCGTTCCCCTCCGCGCCCCGGTCCGCGAGCGGGCGGCCTCGGGATCTCCGCGCCTCCAGCTCCTTCCACACCTCCGTGGCGTCGTCCACGCACAGCACCACGAGATCGCCGGGCCGGCTCCGGTCGAGGGCCCGTCGGACCGCGTCCATCTCGTCCAGCTCGATCTCCAGGCTGCCGGCTCGGCCTCCGCCTTGCATCGCCTCACGGACCCCTTCGGCCACGTGGGCCGCCGTCTCGCCGCGCTTGCGCCCCCGAGGGTTCTTGTCCTCGCGGACGATGATGTCGTCGAAGTAGCGACCGGCCGTCCGGCCGAGCTCGCGCATGTCCCCGTCCCGTCGATCGCCGGGGATGGCCACCACCGCGAGGCGCAGGTTCGCCGTCCAGGAGGCGCTGCCCGGGGCCCCGTACCCGGTGGGCGTCGAGGTGGTGATCCGCTCCACGAAGTCCCCAACGGTGGCCAGGCCCGCCGCGTTGTGCGCGTAGTCGACCAGCACCCTGATCCCGTCCAGCTCGAAGAGATTGAGCCGGCCGGGCGCCTGGTAGAAGGACGTGCTGAACGTGCGCAGTCCCTGGCGGATGTCGTGCAGGTGGGCCCCCGCGGCGTGCGCGGCCCCCGCCGCCGCCAGCGCGTTCTGCACCATCATCCGGGCCCGCCCCTCGAACGTCGAAGGTAGGAGGTGGACCCACGCGATCGGCGTTGTCCGCCGCCCTTCCCGGATCACCATGAGCTCGCCCAGGGAGCCGCGCTGGAGGACGAGGGCCTTGCCGCCCCGGCGGACCCACCGTTCGACCAGCTCGTTCTCCTCCTGCATCGAGAACAGGATCACCGAGCCCGAGCAGTGCTTGCGCATGTCGGCCACGAGGTCGTCGTCCGCGTTGAGCACGGCGTGGCCGTTGCGGGGGACCGCCTCCACCACCACCCGCTTCACCGCCGCCAGCTGCCTGATCGAATGCACGTCCTTCAGCCCCAGGTGGTCACCGGTGACGTTCAGCACGACGGCGACGTCGTTGCGGCCGTACCCGAGACCTTCGCGGAGGATGCCGCCCCGGGCCACCTCGAACACGGCGAAGTCGATCCGCGGATTCTGGAGCACCATCTGCGCCGACTTCGGCCCGCTGGCGTCGGCCTTCTTCACCAGCCGTTCGTCGATGTAGATGCCGTCGGTGGAGGTGAGCCCCACCTTGCGGCCCATGCCCTTGAAGATGTGGCTGATCATCCGGACCGTGGTGGTCTTCCCGTTCGTTCCGGTCACCGCGACGATGGGGATGCGAGCGGGCGTGCCCGGCGGGAAGAGCAGGTCGACCACGGGCTTGGCCACGTACTGCGCCTCGCCCTCGGTGGGATGGGTGTGCATCCGAAAGCCCGGGGCCGCGTTCACCTCCACGATGGCGCCGCCGGTCTCCCGGACCGGGTGGGAGATGTCGGGGGTGAGGAAGTCGATCCCCGCCACGTCCAGCCCGACCACCCGGGCGGCCTCTTCGGCGATCTCCTCGTTGTCCTCGTGGATCTCCCACGTTCGGTCGATGGAGATCCCGCCGGTCGACAGGTTGCCGGTGGCGGCGAGCTTCACGAACTCGCCCCCGGTCGGGACGTCGTCCAGTGCGTGGCCCTGCTTGGCCAGGAGGTCCATGGCGGCCTGGTCCACCTTGATCCGCGTCAGCACCTTCTCGTGCCCGATGCCCCGTCGCGGATCGGCGTTCGTCATCTCCACCAGCTCGGCGACCGTGTGCCGGCCGTCCCCGGTGACGTGGGCCGGAACCCGTTCGGCCACTGCGACCATGTGCCCGCCCACCACCAGCACCCGGTAGTCGTTGCCCGAGATGTACGTCTCGACCACCACGGCCTTCCGCCTGGCCTCCTCGAGGGCCCGGCGGAACCCGCCCCGAACCGCCCCCTCGTCCCGGAGGTCCAGCCCCACCCCGCGGCCGTGGTTGCCGTCGATGGGCTTCGTCACCACGGGGAACCCGATCCGTCGGGCCACGGCGACCGCCTCGTCCTCGGTGCGAACGATCTCGCTCCTGGGCACCGGCAGGCCCGCCGCCGCGAGGAGCTGGGTGGTGAGCTTCTTGTCCCCCGCGACATCCACCGCCAGGGCGCTGGTCTGGGACGTCATGGTGGCCCGGATCCGCTGCTGGTACTTGCCCTGTCCCAGCTGGACCAGCGACTGCTCGTTCAACCGGATCCACGGGATGTCGCGGCTGGCCGCCTCGTCGATGATGGCCTGGGTGGAGGGCCCGAACGCGGCCCGCTCGGCCAGCAGGATCAGGCTCTCCATGTCCGCCAACAGGTCGAAGCCCGGGTCGGCCTGCACCAGGTGGTTGACCAGCCGGACGGCCAGACGGCCGGCGGCCAGGCCGACGTGCTCCTCGGCGTAGCCGAAGATGACGTGGTACTGGCCGGGGGGCCCGGCGCCCCGGGTCTTGCCCCGATGGATGTGGGTCCCCGCCTCGCGCTGCAGCTCGAGCGCGGCGTGCTCGGCCACGTGCCCCAGCCACGTGCCGTCCTTCAACCGCTCGACGAACCCGCCAGGTCGCCCCAGCGAGCACGAGTGGTCGGCCAGGCCCGGGAGCATCTCGAGCAGGGCCTCGTTGAATCCCTCCAGCGTGTTCGAGGGCCAGTGCTCGAGCGAGCCCAGGTCGACCAGCAGCCGGATGCACGGCTCGTAGGACCAGAAGTTCGGACCTCGCAGGACCTGGGTCTCCAGGATGCGAAGGTCGGGCCTGGGGTCCGGCCGATCCTCGGCCGTCTCCTCCGCCGGCCGGTCCCGCCCGGTCCGGCGGCCCCCTCGCGTGCCGGTCCGTGGATCGCCCAAGATCAGCCCTCCGAGGTCACTCCGAAGCCCGGGGCTCTTCCCGGGCCCGCCGCCGGCTCACCACGCGGTCGTCGGCTCCCTCGGCCGCCGCCCTCCTGGCCAACCGTCGCAGCCTGGCCCGGGCCGTCTCACGGGGCGAGGTCTCGGGCGCGACCGAATCCACCGCGAAGGGGACCAGGGCTCGGGATCGAAGGTCGAAGCGGTACCCGGACGGCAGCGAGTGCAGGATGGCGCCGGACACCATCATGGGCCGGTGGCCCTTGGTCTGGAACGCGTCGGTCACGACCTGCGAGCCGTCCACGATGGTGACCGCGCCCCGCCCGATCACCTCGAGGGTCTCCTCCGAGGAGATGATCGCGGCGGTGTCCTCATCCAGTCCGAGCCC
>DASWCX010000442.1:0-16120 GCA_036395815.1 Actinomycetota bacterium
CCGGCTTCGACACCACCACGAGGTGCTCATCCTCGTACAGCACGGGCATCGGGACGAGGTCCGGTTCGATGGTGGCTGGGCCGGCCAGATCGACCTCGACGACCTCCCCCCCGGTCAGGCGGAACGACTTCGGCCTGCGAACTCCGTCCACGCGCACCCTGCCCTCGGCGATGGCTCGCTGGGCGTCGGCACGGACGATCCCGAGTCGCGATGCAACCACGACGTCGAGGCGCCCGGCGGCCGCCGGGAAGGTCTCCGTCTCCCGGGCCACGCTCAGCGCGCCCGGCGGGCGCTCGCCACCACCAGCACGGCCGCGCCCACCACGACCGCCGAGTCGGCCGCGTTGAACACCGGCCAGTGGTGCAGGTGGATGAAGTCGACGACCCGGCCCGACACGCCCGGGCCGTGCACGATCCGGTCGGTGAGATTCCCCAGGGCTCCGCCGAGGATCAATCCGAGGCCCGCGGCCACGGTCGCCGACGCCACCCTGGTGGAGGCGATGACGATCACCAGGCACACCGCGACGGTGGCGCCGAAGAACAGCCACGGCTGGCCGCCGAGCACGCCGAAGGCCCCCCCCGAGTTCGTGGTGTAGCTCAGGTCGAGGACGTGCGGGATGAGCACGACCGGTGGACGGCCGGCCAGCTGACGCTCGGCGAGCAGCTTCGTGAGCCGGTCGAGCCCGTAGACGAGGGCCCCCGCCCCGTACAGGAGCGCCACGAGCCGCGCCCGGCGGGTCACCCGGCTAACGAACTCGCTCTTCGGCCTGCTTGTCCTTGAGGCAGAGGCTCGCGTAGGGCAGCGCCTTCAGCCGGGCCTTCTCGATGGGCTTGCCGCACCGGGCGCACAGGCCGTAGGTACCCTCGTCGATCTTGACGAGGGCCTTGTCGATGCGCTCGATCAGGTCCCGGAGGTTGTTGACCAGGGACAGGTCGCGTTCGCGCTCGAACGTCGCCGTGCCGGCGTCGGCGTACTCCTCGTCGAACCCCATCTCCCCCGTGAGATCGGACTGGTTCGCGGAGAAGGAGGACTCCTCGAGCTCGTCGTACTGGGCCTGAAGGTCCTTGCGCTCCTCGACCAGCCTCTCCCGAAGCTCGGTGATCTCCTTTGCCCTGAGCGGTGATCTCGTCGTCGTCATCGGAATCGGACCTTCCCCCGGGGCCGGACAGAGGCGATCGAGCGGAGCGGGCCATCAGCATACTGGATGCCGCGAACTGGTCCGGGGGACGCCGAAGGGCGTACCCGGAGCCGCCCCGGTCCCGGTTCGACCCACGCCCAACGGGGAGCGATGCGGTACCGTGGGGAGGTCTTCCGTCCACCGGCTCCCCATTTCCCCGGGCATCGCTCAGGGAAGCGGCCGCCCGGCCGACACAAGGGATAGCCATGATCCACCGGAACCTGATCCGCCACCTGCTTCCCGGACTCGTGCTGCCCGGGCTGATCTACCTGGTGGTCTCCAGGGCGGCGCCGGTGCTGATCGCCCTGGCGGCCGCGTCGGCCGTGCCCGTTCTGGACGCCGTCGTCCGCCTGCTCACCCGGAAGCCTCCCAGTCCGGTGGGGGTCCTGTTCATCGCGATGACCGGGGCGTCGGTGAGCCTGGCCCTGTGGCTGCACTCCCCCCTGTTCATCTTGATCAAGGGCGCGGTGGTGACGGCCGTGATCGGCCTGGCGTTCGCGGGCTCCGCGGCCATCCGCCGGCCTCTCACCCGGACCCTTGCGGTGATGATGTCCTCGGATCACCACGAGGCCCGCCGCCGGCTGGCCGAGCGGTGGCGCCATCCCACCGCCCTGAGGGTGTTTCGCACGTTGTCGCTGGGCTGGGCCGTCCTGCTGCTCCTGTCGGCCGCCCAGCAGGGTGTGCTGGCGTTCACCGTATCTCCCGGCATGATGATGGCGCTGGAGCCGCCGGTGCAGCTCACGGCCACGGCCCTCGGCGTGGCGGCCAGCCTGCTGTACGTGCGCCGCAGTCAGCGCCTGGCCCCCGAGCTGCAGATGCTCCCCGTCCGCGCCCGCTAGGCATCCCCTCCCGGCCGGCTATCCCTCCAGGCTGGCCGACAGCCGGCGGGCCACCTCCTCCAGGGAGAGCCCGGCCACCACGAACACCTTGGTCCGGCTCCCCCGTCCCGACCGGAGCACGACCCGGTTGGGAGCGATCCCCAGCGCTCCCGCCAGCGACCGCCGTGCCTCCTCGGTGGCGCGGCCCTCGACCGGCGGGGCCGCCACCGACACCACGACCAGGTCCCCCGCCAGGGCGACGCTAGGCCGGGACCGGGGGCGAACCCGGATCGTGATGGTCGTCTCCCCCTGCGCGGGTCCGCGGGCCACCGCCGCATCTTCCTCCCCCCGCTTCCGGGGAACCAGCCTGCTTCGACGGTAGAATCGCCGCACAGGCGACGACGGGAACGAGCACCCGCGCCTCGTCCCGAAAGCGAGGGACGGGGCGCGTTGTTTCGCCGCCGAGGAGCCCCGAGCGGGGAGGAGCGCATGGCGACGTACCGGCCGGTCGACCCGAAGGTGGACTTCCCCTCGCTCGAGCGGCGGATCCTGGACTTCTGGCGCGACGGCGCGATCTTCGAGAAGAGCCTGAAGCTGCGAGAGGGCGCCACGCCCTGGATCTTCTACGAGGGACCTCCCACCGCGAACGGCAAGCCGGGCATCCACCACGTGGAGCCCCGGACCTTCAAGGACGTGTTCCCCCGCTACAAGACCATGACCGGCCATCTGGTCCCCCGGAAGGCCGGCTGGGACTGCCACGGCCTCCCGGTCGAGGTCGAGGTGGAGAAGGAGATCGGCACCAAGACCAAGCGGGACATCGAGCGCTTCGGGATCGCCGAGTTCACCCGGCTGTGCCGCGAATCGGTCACCCGCTATGTCGAGGACTGGGAGCGCCTCACGGAGCGGATCGGGTTCTGGCTCAACATGGACGAGGCCTACTGGACCATGAACCCCGAGTACGTCCAGAGCGTGTGGTGGACGCTGAAGCGGCTGCACCAGCTGGACCTGCTGTTCGAGGACAACAAGGTCACGCCGTACTGCCCCCGGTGCGGGACGTCGCTGTCCGACCACGAGGTGGCCCAGGGCTACGCCCAGGTGAAGGACCCCAGCGTCTTCCTCAAGTTCGCGGTGGTCGAAGCGCCCGACCCCGATCTCGTGGGGGTGAACCTGGTGGTCTGGACCACCACGCCGTGGACGCTGATCTCGAACGTTGGCCTGGCCGTGGCGGCCGACCGCCCGTACGTCCGGATCCACCGTGGCGGCGAGGGGTTCGTGGTGGCCGAGGGGCTTCGGGCCACGCTCGGCGAGGGCGGGGAGCAGATCGGCCAGCCCTTCCCGGGCTCCAGGCTCGTGGGTGCCCGGTACGAACCGCCGTTCCCGAACGTGGAGCCCGGAGTAGCCCATCGGGTGGTGGCCGCGGACTTCGTGTCCATGGACGAGGGGACGGGGATCGTGCACATGGCGCCGGCGTTCGGCGAGGAGGATCTCGAGGTGGCCAGGCGCGAGGGCTGGCCCGTGTTCAACCCCGTCGACGAGGAGGGAAGGTTCACGGACCTGGCCCCAGAGTTCGTCCGGGGAAAGTCCGTCAAGGAGGCCGACCCGGACATCATCGAGGACCTCCGTCGGCGGGGCCTGCTGCTGGCGGTCGAGGAGATCGAGCACACGTACCCGCTGTGCTGGCGCTGCTCCACCCCCCTGCTCTACTACGCCAGGCCGGCCTGGTACGTGCGGACCACCGCCCGCAAGACCGAGCTCCTGGAGGCCAACGAAGGGGTCAACTGGTACCCCGACCACATCAAGCACGGGCGGTACGGCGACTGGCTGGCGAACAACGTCGACTGGTCGCTCTCGCGCGACCGGTACTGGGGCACCCCCCTCCCGGTCTGGAGGTGCGACCAGGGCCATGACACGGTGGTTGGCTCGCTGGCCGAGCTCTCCCTCCTGGCCGAGGAGGACGTGACCGGGATCGACCCGCACCGGCCCGCCATCGACGCGGTGGCCATCGCCTGCCCCCAGTGCCACGGCGAAGCCCGGCGTGTCCCGCAGGTGATCGACACGTGGTTCGACACCGGCGCCATGCCGTTCGCCCAGTGGGGATACCTCGGCCCGGGGTCGGAGGGCGAGGCGCCGTTCAAGCAGAGCTTCCCGGCCGACTTCATCGCCGAAGCCATCGACCAGACCCGGGGCTGGTTCTACACCCTCATGGCCGAAAGCGTCCTGCTGTTCGGGGAGAACTCCTACCGGAACGTGGTCTGTCTCGGGCTGCTGGTGGACAGGGACGGCCGCAAGATGTCGAAGAGCGCCGGCAACGCCATCGACCCCTGGGAGGTGATCGATCGCCAGGGCGCCGACGCCCTGCGGTGGTTCCTGGTCGCCGCCGGCTCCCCGTGGACCGCCCGGCGGGTCTCCATCGAGGCCATCGAGGACGCCGTGCGGAGGGTGATGCTCACCCTGTGGAACACGTACGCCTTCTTCGTCACCTACGCCAACATCGACGAGCCGGACCTGGCGAAGGCGCCGGCCCCGGAGGCCCGGCCCCTCCTCGACCGATGGGTCCTGTCCCGGCTGCACGGCACGGTGCGGTCCGTTCGGGAGGCCATGGACGCATACGATGCGACCGGCGCGGCCAGGCGCATCGACCTCTTCGTCGGCGACCTGTCGAACTGGTACGTCCGGCGGTCCCGCCGGCGGTTCTGGGATCCGGCCCGCTCCGGGTCCGATCACGCGGACGACGGATCGAAGCTCGGCGCCCACGCCACCCTCCACGAGTGTCTGCTGACCGTCTCCCAGCTGATGGCCCCGATCGTCCCGTTCCTGTCCGAGGAGCTGTACCGGAACCTCCGGGCCGGGTTGCCCTCCGGCTCACCCGAGAGCGTCCACCTCACGGACTTCCCCGAGGCCGACCCCCTGCGGATCGATCCCGGACTCGACGAGGCCATGGAGGTCGCCCGCGCCGTGGTGTCCCTGGGGCGGCAGATCCGGACCGACACGAAGGTCCGGGTGCGCCAACCCCTGGCTCGGGCGGTGATCCACGTGTCCGGCGATCCCGCCCGGCTCCAGCCGCTCCTCGAACTGGTGGCCGAGGAGCTGAACGTGAAGGAGGTGGCGTTCGCCGAGTCCGCGGAGGAGCTGTCGGGATGGCGGGCCAAGCCGAACTTCCGGGAGTTGGGTCCGCGTCTGGGGGCCCGGGTAGGGGACGTGGCGCGCGCGCTCGAACAGGATGACGGAGCCCTCGCCTCCCGCCTGGCCCGGGGAGAGCCCGTCGAGGTGGGGGCCGGCGACGGGGCGGTGCAGCTGCTCCCGGCGGACGTGGAGCTGGTCAAGCGGACTGCTCCGGGACGGGGCGTCGCGTCCGACGGGGCCGCCACGGTGGCCCTGGACCTGGAGCTCGATCGATGGCCCGCCCTCCAGCGCGAGGGCCTGGTCCGCGAGGTGATCCACCATCTCCAGGACCTGAGGAAGCGGGCGGGGCTGAAGGTCGACGATCGCATCGAGCTCAGGATCCAGACCGACCCCACTGAGCGCCTGGCGTACGCCGTCAGCACCCACACGTCGCTGATCGCGGCCGAGGCCCTGGCCACCCGGGTCGAGACGGGAAGCCTGGACGAAGAGGCCGGAGAATGGGACCGAACCGTCACCGTGGAGGTCGACGGGGTGAAGGCGAAGCTCTCCCTGCGCCGCGCCTGAAGGCCCGGCTCAGTCCTCGCCCCAGAACAGCTCCCGCAGCGACCGATCCTCTCCCGGGTCCTCCTCAGCGACCGGGCCCGAACCCAGGTTGGGTGGGGAGGGCGTGCCTTCGGGCGCGCTGATCTCCGGCCCCACGGCCCAGGTGGAAGGAGAGTCGACCACCAGCGGTGCCGTCCAGGCCTGGGTGGTTGACTCGGGCTCGTCGTCGATCCAGCGGTCCCGTTCGGACTCCGGAGCGGGGGGAGGCTCTGGCGGAGAGCCGATCGCTTGGCCCTCCTCGTGCTCGCCGGACGCCGCCTGCGTCTCTCGGCCCTCCACGCCGGCGAGATCGCGTGGTGGGACCGTCTCCCCGGTGTTCTGCTCCTGGCGGGATGTCTCTTCGGAAGGGGGAGCTTCGAGGGCGGGTTCGTCCTCCCGAGCGGGCTCCTCCCCGGGCTCCTCGACCGGGGAGCCCGCCGCGTCCGGCACCCGCCTGGCCGACCGGGCGTCTTCCTTCACCGCCTCAGCGTGCCGCTGGATCAGCGCGGCGAGGCTTTGCAGGAACTCCCGCTCACGTCCCAGGAACCGCCCCACCGCGGCCGCCTCTGCGGCGCCGCCCGCGGACCTCGCCGCCGAGCCGGCTCGACCGCCAGCGGCGCGAGCCCGGGCCTCGGCCACGATCCGGTCGGCTTCCTCCCGGGCCCGGCGGACGATCTCGTCTGCCCGGATGGCCGAGTCCGTGCCGATGGGGACGGTGCGCTGGAACTCCACATCCTCCTGGAGGCGCCGGTTCTCCGCGTGCAGCCGGGCCACCTCCTCGGTGACCAGGTCGAGGAACTCGTCCACCTCCCGCTCGCTGTATCCGCGGAACGACAGCCGGAACTCCTTCTGCTGGATGTCGACCGGCGTGATCCGCTGCTGCCTTGGCTCCGGGCTCGCGGCCAGCGCCTCCTCCCTGTCCTTTCGACCCATGTCGAACACCTCGATCTCTTCCTACCAGGGGATGAGGGCCCCCGTCGAACCCGCATGTTAGTCGGGTCCGGTCCCTCGCACCCCCGCGGAACCCCGGCTCCGGCGGGGCGGCCTCAACAGATGTAGCTCTGCAGGATCCCTATAACGATGAACACGATGATCGGCGACAGGTCGAGGGCCATCCCCCCCAGTCGGACCGGCGGCAGGACGTTCCTCAACGGCCGAAGCACCGGCTCGGTCACCCCGTAGATGAAGCTGATGGCGGTAGCCACCGGGCCGGAGGGCGGGATGGGGAACCAGGAGGAGAGGATGCGGATCAGCAGGATGACCCAATAGACCGACAGCAGGATGCAGATGATCCCCATTCGTGTCCCTCGTCCGGGTTCGCCCTCGACTCAGAGCTGGTTGAAGAATCCGCCCTCGACCAGGCGCTCCCGCTCCTCCGCCGAGACCTCGACGTCGGCCGGGGTGAGGAGATAGACGCGGGACGCCACCATCTCGATCTTCCCGTCGAGCCCGAACACGAGGCCGGAGGCGAAGTCGACCAGCCGCCGGGCCACGGGATCGTCGGCGCCCTGCAGGTTCACGATGACCGGGATGCCTTGACGGAACCGCTCCCCGATCTCCCTGGCCTCGTTGAACCGCTTGGGCTCGGCCCGGTGGATCGACGCGGTGGGAGTCCTGGCAGACGGCATGGTGCGAACGATCGCCTCGGGACGCTCGACGGTGGCCATCTCGGTCCTGCCCAGGCGGCGGACAGGCGCGGGCTCGCCCCGGCCGCCCGACTGTTCCACGGCGTCGTCGAGATCCTCGAGGTCCTCGTCCTCGACCAGACCCAGGTACTGCAAGGTCTTCCTCCACACCCCTGCCATGTCCCCACTCCTTCAGGTCGCCGACGGCCCAGGCGACGGCCCCCGGTCGCCGGCTGGGGCGCGCCTCATCGGGCGGTCGCCGAACAGGGCCGTCCCGACGCGCACCATCGTAGCGCCTTCCTCCACCGCGATTGAGTAATCCCCGGACATTCCCATGGACAATTCGAGCAGGTCCGGCCACCGATGGATGAGGCCGTGCCGGAGCTCGCGGAGGGCGGCGAAGTAGGGGCGGGCTCCCTCCGGGTTTGGGGTGGGCGGAGGAACGGTCATCAGGCCGATGATCCGGATGCCGGCCATCCGCCCCGCCGCTTCAAGGAACGCCTCGAGCTCTTCGGGCTGAACGCCCTGTCGTCGCCCCGTGTAGTCGACCTGAGCGAGACACGGGATCGTCCGGCCGTCCCTGGCCGCCCGCCCGGCCACCCGCTCGAGGCCGCGTCCCGGCTCCGCGGAGTGGATCACGTCGGCCACGTCGGACACCTTCGCCGCCGTACCCGCCTGGAGCTTGCCGATGAAGTGCCACCGCCCCGGGACCACCTCGGCCTTGCGCGCCAGGTCCCGGGCGTAGTTCTCCGCGAGGTCCTCGACCCCCGCATCGCGGGCAGCCCGGATGGCCTCGATCTCGACGCCCTTGGTCACGGCGACAAGTGTGACCTCGCCGGGATCGCGGCCGCCGCGGGCGCAGGCCTCGGCGATCCGGTCCCGGATGGAGGCCACGGCGTCGGGGATCGAGGTACTGGCCGGCAAGCCTTCCGCGGAAGCCACGCATCACATCCTGACGGCCACCAGCGCCTGGCGCCCGGTTATCCCCTCGCCCCGGAACGAATAGAAGCGGTCGGGCCGGCAGGCCGTGCACTCCTCGGCCATCTCGATGCTGGGAACCCCGCAGGCCCGCAGGACACCGGCGGCCGTGGCGACGAGGTCCAGACGCGATCCCCCTCCGGCGTCCTCGACCACGGCCCGGCCCGCGGCGGCGGCGTCGACCGAGGCCGCCACCTCGCGGCCCACCTCGTAGTGATCGAGGCCCACCGCCGGGCCGATGGCCGCGATTAGCTCCCGCGGTCGGTGGAACATCGCCACCGCGGCGGTGACGATGCCGGCCGCGATCCCCCGCCACCCGGCATGCACCACCGCAAGCCGCCCTTCCGCCGGTGAGGCGAGGGCGATCGGGACGCAATCCGCCACCAGGACGGCGAGCGCCACTCCCCGGACCAGGGTCGCCATGGCGTCCGTGGACGGGAACGCCGCGGACGGGTCGTCGAAGCCGGCCCCCTCCTCGCTCCGCCCGACCATCCGCACCGTGCTTCCGTGCACCTGGTGTCCGGAGGCGAATCGTTCGATCCCGAGCGTGCGGCACACCCTCCGGCGGTTCTCCAGCACGAGGTCCGGGGCATCGCCGCCGGAGAACGAAAGGTTCAGGCTCTCGAACGGAGCGCCGCTGACCCCACCGGTCCGTTCCGTAAACGCCGCGAGGAAGCCCGCTTCTTCGAGATCCGTCGAAACGAGCGCGGTGACCCCATGGCCGAAGATCCTTCGATCGAGCATCCCGATGAAGCTACCGGAACGGAACGGCCGGGGCGGCCCGCGGCCCGGCGGGGCGATGGGGACGGGAGGGTCCTCCCGTCAGGCGGGGGAAGGGCGCCTTCGGGGCCCTCCCGCCCCCACGCTCCGGCCTGTCGCGGGGCAGGTCAGCTCTTGAGGAAGTCGGGGATGTCGAGGTCCTCGTCGGCGTCGAACACGACCGTGGCCGGCGCCGGCTTGAACAGCTCGTCCTCCCCTTCGTCCTCCAGCAGGGACGGCATGGCCTCTCGCTCCGCCGACGGCTTTGCCTCCAGCACGCGGGCGAGGCGGCCGTTCCTCCCGTTGCCCAGCTTGTCGAATCCCGCCGCGATGACCGTGACCCGGACCTCGTCGCCGAGGGCGTCGTCGATCACCGCTCCGAAGATGATGTTGGCGTCGGGGTGGGCCACCTTCGTGATGGTCTCGGCGGCCCGGTTCACCTCGTGCAGGGCCAGGTCCGACGGGCCGGCGATCGAGAGCAGGACTCCCTTCGCCCCGTCGATGGAGGCCTCGAGCAGCGGCGAGGAGATCGCCGCGCGCGCGGCTTCCTCGGCCCTGCCTTCGCCGGTCCCGTGCCCGATCCCCATGAGGGCGGAGCCCGCCCCGGTCATCACGGCCTTCACGTCAGCGAAGTCCAGGTTGATGAGGCCCGGGGTCATGATCAGCGACGTGATGCCCTCGACGCCCTGATAGAGGACCTGATCCGCCATCCGGAACGCGTCCAGGACGGGGGTGGCGGCGTCGGACACCTGGAGGAGACGGTCGTTGGGCACCACGATCAGGGTGTCCACGGCCGCCTTCAGCTCGCTGATCCCCATGTCGGCCTGGGCGGCCCGCTTCCGCCCTTCGAACGAGAACGGCCGGGTCACCACCCCGATGGTGAGCGAGCCGATGGTCTTGGCGATCTCCGCCACGATGGGCGCGCCACCGGTGCCGGTGCCGCCTCCCTCCCCCGCGGTGATGAACACCATGTCGGCGCCCTTCAGGATCTCCTCGATCTCGGTCCGGTGCTCCTCGGACGCCCGCCTCCCCACCTCGGGGTTCGACCCAGCTCCGAGGCCCCGGGTGGTCTCTCGCCCAAGGTCAAGCTTTACGTCAGCTTCAGACATCAGGAGCGCCTGGGCGTCGGTGTTCATCGCGATGAACTCCACGCCGCGGAGGCCGGCCTCGATCATCCGGTTGACCGCGTTCACCCCGCCGCCGCCGATACCGACGACCTTGATCACGGCAAGGTAGTTCTGGGGAGCCTGCATGATCCTCTCCTCCATCCGAGGGGTGTCGAGCACCCGTCTACCCGGGGAAGTGCCGCTTCTCCTACCCATCTCTCATCCTCCACTCGACCTTGAGGATTATGTAAACCTAATCCACAAGGCGAGGAATCTACACCAAGGATCGGGTCGGGTCAACAGAAATTTTCCGGCTTCCCCAAACGGGATTCCAGGGGCCCGTTTCGCCTACCTGCCGGCGAGCTTCGGCCTGCCGTTGGGCTCCAGCGCGATGGGACCGTTCACCCCCGCGGGGTCGAGGACCGCCGGGCTCCCCGCAGGACCGGCCGCCGGGGACACGGGGCTCCTGACGTCCACGTAGTCCAGGGAGATCCCGGATCGGGTGGCCCATCTCAGGACCGCCGCCAGGGCCTCCCCCTTCGCCTCCGCCTGGCCGGCGTCGCCGTAGATGGCCCTGACCCCGCTGCGAAGCTCCACCGTGAGCAACCCGTGGGCGACGTAGGCCTTCCGCACCTGGCCCACGAAGCCCGCCGGAAGCGCGGCGATGGCCTTCAGGGGCCCGAGCGCGGCGGCCGGGCGTGAGCCGGCCAGGATGGTCGGACCGGCGATCCCGATGGTGGGGAGCCTCAGCCGGCCCCGGGCCGGCCCGAGCACCGTGCCGTCGCCCGCGATGAAGTAGGACCGGCCCTCCTCGAGCACGGCCACCGGCACTCGCTCCGTCACCGAGATCGAGATGGTGGCCGGAAGGGTCCTCGACACGTGGGCGGCCAAGATCCACGGGTCGGCGGTCAGGCGCCGTTCGACCCTCCCCGGCGAGAACCACATCACGTTGGTCCGTTCGCTCACTCCGCCGATCCGGAGGATCCGGGCCACCGACAGCTGGCGGTTGCCGGTCACCGCGATCCGGCGAGCGTCGAAGACGGCCGAATGCGTGACCCACCACGCGAGGAGCCCCACGATGATCAAGCCGGTGGCCGAGAGCGCCCACGAGCCTTTGGACGTCGGCACGCGCCGGGTCGCAACCCTGGAGGTGGTCGTCTCCGGGGTCCCGAGCGACGGGTGCCATCTCGATCTCGACGTCACCGCCACGATCCACCTCCGGTCGACCCGGTGGACGGGCCCAGCCGTCCGACCGGCCACCCGACCGCTTGACCGTACACCGTCATCCCGGCCCTTCCCGGAGGCGATCCAGGGTTTCTTCGCCCACCATCGTGATGTCGCCCGCGCCCAGGGTCAGCACCAGGTCCCCCGCTCGCACCTCGCCCGCGAGGAACGAGGCGATGTCGGCCCGCCGCGGCAGGTAGATCACCCGCTTCCCCGGCTCGGACTCGGCGAGGGCGTCGACGACGAGTTTCCCGGTCACCCCCGGGATCGGCAGCTCCCCCGCCCCGTAGACGTCCGTGACCACGACCACGTCGGCTGATCCCAGGCTCTCCCCCAGCTCCCGCCACATGGCCTGGGTCCTCGTGTATCGATGCGGCTGGAAGATCGCCACGATGCGCCGCCCGTCGGTCCGGGCCGCGCGGAGCGTGGCCGAGACCTCCGTCGGATGGTGCGCGTAGTCGTCGTAGAACGACGCGCCGCGGGCTGCCCCCCGTGCCTCGAACCGCCTACGGACGCCGCCGAAGGTTCGGAGCGCGTCCGCCGCGGCCTTCAGCGGCACGTCGAGGAGGTGGCCCACACCGATGGCCGCCGCCGCGTTCAGCAGGTTGTGGACGCCCGGCACCGAGAGCTCGATGTCCAGGAGCTCGCCCCGGACCTCGACCGCCCCGGCCGCGGTCCCGGGGCCCAGCCTGACATCGCGAAGAGCGACATCGAGCCCGTCACCGGCGCCGTATCGAAGGAGCGGGGTCGGGGTCCCGGCCAGGGCCCGTCGAAGGCCGGGGTCGTCCCAGCACGCCACGAGATGCCGGGCCCGCAGCCCGAACGCGGCGAAGGCCGCTTCGACCTCCTCCGGGGTCCCATAGAAATCCACGTGGTCGCGTTCGACGTTGGTGATGACGGCGATGTCGGGCTCGAGGAGGAGGAAGGACCCGTCGCTCTCGTCGGCCTCGGCGACGAAGACGTCGCCTTCGCCGTGCTCCGCCCCCGAGCCGCTCTCGTTCAGGTCACCACCGATGACGAACGTGGGGGCGAGGCCCGCGCCGGTCAAGATCGCGGACACCATCGATGTGGTGGTGGTCTTGCCGTGCGTGCCGGCCACGGCCACCCCGCGGTGGCCCCGCATGAGCGCCGCCAAGAGCTGGGCCCGCATCAACACCGGGATGCCGTTCCGCGACGCCTCCATGACCTCCGGGTTGCCGGGCGGGATGGCGGACGAGACCACGACGGCGTCCGGGCTGCCGACCAGTTCGGCGCGATGCCCGACCGACACCACGGCGCCAAGGCGTTCCAGCGCGGCCATCCCCTGCGACCACTTCAGGTCGGAACCGGTCACCGCGATGCCGCGCGCCAGCAGGAGCCGGGCCAGCCCGCTCATCCCCGCGCCACCCACCCCGACCAGGTGGAGCTTCCGCCAGCCGCGAGGGTCGGGGGTCGGAAGCGTGGGGATGGTCCCTGGTCGCGGACGGTACAGAGGGCGCGGGGCGGATGGGGCGGCGCCGTTCATCGAGCACCCGCCTCCTCGACCAGGTGGGCCAGGCGATCGGCGGCGTCCGGCTTGCCGAACGCCCGGCTCCGCTCGGCCATCGCCTCGAGCCGTTCCTGGTGATCGATCATCCCTTCGATCCGCTCGGCCAGGGACTCCGCGGAGAGCTGGTCGTCGAGCATCACGCTCGCCCCTCCCGCCCGCCGCAGCGCCTGCGCGTTCGCCTCCTGGTGCCTCCCCGTGGCGTACGGATACGGGATCAACACGGCGGGGAGCCCCACGGCCGTGATCTCCGCGATGGTGGTGGCTCCGGCCCTCGACACCACGAGGTCCGCGCACGCGTACGCCAGGTCCATCCGGTCGAGGAACCCGAAGGTCCGGACCACCAACCCTCGGGGCGCCGGCCGGAGCGACCGGCGGATCGGATCGAGATGGGCCTCCCCGGTGATCAGGACGACCTGGAGATCG
Source organism: Actinomycetota bacterium (assembly GCA_036395815.1). Lineage (GTDB taxonomy): Bacteria > Actinomycetota > UBA4738 > UBA4738 > UBA4738 > DASWCX01. The sequence continues at coordinate 13,344 of DASWCX010000442.1, forward strand.
CGCCGGCCCGCCAGGATTCGGCAGGCGCCGGCCGCGGCCCGGTCGACGTGAAGAGCCCCCTGGCTCCCCCCGAACACCAGGACGGTGCGCCGTCGATCGGACAGGCCCAGCTCCTTCCTCCCCTCCTTCGCCAGCGGCTCCCGGTCGGCGGCCACGCGGAGGATCTCCTCGCGGACCGGATTCCCGGTGAGCCTCAGCCGCCCTCGGACCCGGCGGGGGAACGATCGTCCGGCCGCGGCGAACGACAGACCAACCAACCGGGCCAGCCGCGACAGGGCGCGGTTCGCCAGGCCCGGCACGGCGTTCTGCTCGTGGAGGACGGCGGGGATCCGCTCCCGCCGCGCGGCCAGGACGCCGGGGACGCTGACGTACCCGCCCATCCCGACCACCACGTCCGCACCGGCCACCACCGTCCGGCACCGCCGGATGGCCCGGACGGCCGCGAGGGGCGCCCGGAGCGCCGCCGGCGACAGCTTCCGAACGAACGGGCTGGCCTCCACGACATGGAGCTCGAACCCGGCGGCGGGGACCAGCGTGGCTTCCACCCCGCGGGCGGTTCCGGCGAATTCGACCCGGTGGCCCCGGTCACGGAGCGTTCGGGCCAGCGCGAGGCCCGGGAAGACATGGCCCGCGGTCCCCCCGCCGGCGATCACCACCCGAAGCGTCACCGCGTTCGGCGCTCCCCGGCCCCGGTCCTGCCGACCGACAGCAACACGCCGACAGCGATCAACGACACGATCAGCGACGAACCGCCGAACGACATGAACGGCAGCGGCACTCCCGTCACCGGCAGCACCCCCGTCACCGCTCCCAGGTTGAGCAGGGCCTGCACGCCGAACCACGCCGTGATTCCCCCGGCCAGGATCCGACCGAACGCGTCCGGCGCACGAAGTGCGATCCGGACGCCGGCGTACAGCAGGGCGACGAACAGCGCGAGGACCACGATCTCGCCGATCAGCCCGAGCTCCTCGCCCATGATCGAGAAGATGAAGTCCGTGTGGGCGTTGGGAAGGCGGGACCACTTCTGCCGGCTGGCCCCGAGCCCCACCCCGACCAGGTGGCCGGACCCCAGTGCGATCAGCGACTGCACCACCTGGTATCCGGCGTTCTGCGCGTCGGCGAAAGGATGCAGGAACGAGAGCAGCCTGGCCCGCCGGTACCCCTCCCCCAGGATGAGCGCGAACGCAGCCGCCGTTCCGAGGACAGTCGAGAGGCCCAGCAGCCGGAGGCGAACCCCGGCCACGAACAGCATGAGCATCACGGTGATCGCGATGACCATCATCGTGCCGAGGTCGGGCTGGAGCAGGATCAGCAGCGACACCGACCCCACCACCAGGGCGATGGGCACGCCCCACACGATGGGGTCGTGCAGATACTTCATGTTCCTCGACAGGATCGACGCCGTGGCCACCACGACCACGAACTTCGCGAACTCCGACGGCTGGAGGGAGAAGGCGCGCAGATCGATCCACCGGGCCGACCCGCCGGCCACCGTCCCGATCGACAGGACCAGCGCCAGCAGCACCAGGGTCACGGCGAGCAGCGGGAGCCACGCCTTCTGCCACGCCTGGTAGCGCATCCTGGCGGCCACCGCGGCCCCTGCCGACCCGATGGCCGCGAACAGTAGCTGCCGCTTGAAGAACAGGAAGCTGGAGCCGTACTGGGAGAACGCCGTCACGGAGCTGGCCGAGAGGACCATGACCAGGCCCAGCACGGTGAGGGCGGCCACGGAGAACGCCAGCGTCACCACGACCCGCCTGGCGCTGCGCTCGGCCTTCGCCTTCGCCACGGCCGGCGAGACCTCGTCGCGGTGGACCACCCGGAGCCGGGGAGCCCGCATCACGGCCTCGCTACGCATGGGACCTCCTCGTAGTCGATGCGTCGACGTGATCGCCGCCCGACCGGCGACGGACCAGGGCGCGGGCGGCGTCGGCGAAACGGTCTCCGCGCTCGCGGTAATCGCGGAACATGTCCTGGCTCGCGCAGGCAGGCGCCAGCAACACCGTGCCATCCGGCACCGCCCTGCCGTACGCAATCTCGACCGCGTCCTCGATGGATCCGGCGGGCTCGACCGGCACCAGCCCGGCGAAGACCTCGGCCACCATAGGCCCGGCCTCTCCCATGGCCACCACGGCTCGCAGGCTCTCGGCCGCGGTCGCCAGGGGGGTCAGGTCCACGCCCTTCGCCAGCCCTCCCGCGATCAGCACGACGTCGGCCGCCCCCTCCAGGGCGGCGAGAGTGGCGTGCGGGTTGGTGGCCTTCGAGTCGTCCACGAAACGGACCGCCCCGGCCTCGGCCACCACCGACCCGCGGTGCGGGCCGGGCTCGGCCGCGGCGAGCGTCGCCGCCACCGCCCGAACGTCGAGGTCGAACGCGAGCCCCGCGGCCGCGGCCGCGGCGCAGTCGATCAGGAAGGGCCGCGTCGAGGTGGCGGGCCGGGCCAGCTCCCGCATCCCGCGGCCCTCCCCCAGTACGACGCTCCCCGGCCCGACGCCGATCTCGCCCGGACCGGGGCGGCCCTGCCGGAACCACCGAACCTCACACGTCGCCCCGGCCGAGAGGGCGGCGGCCCTGGGGTCGTCGCGGTTCCCCACGTGGACGTCTCCCGGCCCCTGGCGCGCGTGGATCCGGGCCTTGGCGGCGACGTACCGCTCGAAGGACCCGTGCCAGTCCAGATGGTCCGGGCTGAGGTTGAGCAGCACGGACACCTTCGGGCGGAAGGTCTCGGTGAACCGGAGCTGGAACGAGGAGGCCTCCACGGCCAGGGCGTCGAACCA
>DASWCX010000443.1:0-1566 GCA_036395815.1 Actinomycetota bacterium
AGCCGGCCCCCTCCACCCGCCGGGCGGTCTCCAGAAACCATTCGAGCTGGTGCTGCACGAACGGGTCCTCCGGGTCGTCTGCCTTCGCGAAGTGGGTCCACAGGCCGTCGAACCCCAGCCCGGCTTCCGCCAGCGCCCGCACGAAGCCCTCGGCCCGGGCCGGGGGCAGGCCCACCCGGTGCATGTCCGTGTCCAGCTTCACGTGCGCGCCCACCGGGGAGCCCACGTCGGCAGAGGCTCTGGCCACCGCGGCCAGCCCATCGTCGGTGTACAGGACGGGGGTGAGGGCCGCCGCCAGGGCCTCCTTCTCCGACCCGGGAGGAAACTCCGTGAGCACCAGGATCGGCGCGGTGATCCCGGCGTCCCGCAGCCGGATCCCCTCCTCGACCAGGGCCACGCCGAGCCAGGTGGCGCCCGCCTCCAGCGCCGCCCGGGCCACGGCGGCGTCCCCGTGGCCGTACCCGTCAGCCTTGACCACCGCCATCAGCTCCGACCCGACCGGCTTGAGCGTTCGGACGTTGTGCCGGATGGCGCCGAGGTCGACCTGGGCCACGGTGGGTCGCAAGCGCCTCACGGGGCCTCCTCCCCGGTGAGGGAGCCGATTGCGGCCGGGAGGTGGGCCGCCACGTCGGGGGCCACGATCCTGCCCCCCTTCCCCTGGGCGGCCAGCCGTCCGGCCAGCCCGTGGACGTACGCGCCGAGCACCGTCCCGTCCGACGTTCGGAGTCCCTGGGCCAGGAACGCGGCGACGGTCCCGGTCAGGACGTCGCCGGTACCGGCCGTGGCCAGGAACGGGCCCCCGGTGGCGTTGACGAAGACCCGGCCGCCCGGCTCGGCCACGACCGTTCGGGACCCCTTGAGCAGGACCACGCAGCCCAGCTCCCCGGCCAGCTTGCGAATGTGCCCCACCCGGTCCTCCAGCGCCTCCTTCGACGACATCCCGGCGAGGCGCCCGAACTCGCCCGCGTGGGGGGTGAGCACCGCGTCGGCCCGCCGGCTCACCAGCTCCGCGCTCCGGCCGGCGAAGGCATTGAGCCCGTCCGCGTCGAGCACCACAGGAACGGGAGACTCCGCGACCACCCGGCGGATCAGCTCCGAGGTCTCGGGGTGGGTGGTCATGCCGGGCCCCATGGCCAGCGCGTCGACCGAGCCAAGGCGCTCCTGGAGCAGCGGCCAGGCAGCCCCGCCCACCGTTCCCGCGTCGGTCTCGGGCAGGGGAAGGAACGTGGCCTCCGTGATGGCCGACTCCACCACCGCCAGGATGCTCGCCGGCACCGCCACCGTCACCAGCCCGGCCCCGGCCCTGGTCGCCGCGCTCGCCACCAGGACCGCGGCCCCGGTCATGGCCCGGGAACCCGCCACCACCAGGACCACGCCGGCCGACCGCTTGTGCGACTCGGGCTCCCGTCGCGGCACCAGGGCGGCGGCGTCGGCCCGTTCGACCAGCTGGAGATCGCTCGTCACCAGGTCGGAGGGGAACCCGATATCGGCCACGCTCACCAGTCCCGTCAGCGCGGCCCCGGGGAAGAACACCAGGCCGGGCTTGAGGGATCCGAACGTGACCGT
>DASWCX010000444.1:0-4128 GCA_036395815.1 Actinomycetota bacterium
GCGTACCACGTCGGGCCGGCCGGTGCGTAGACCACTCCTTCAGCCACCCCCGGGGACTGGGTGGAGATGTATTGCCCGGTGGGGAAGGACCACACCGGGGCTCCGGTGGCCGCGTCGAAGGCGTGGATCACCCCGTCCTGGGAGGAGACGTACACCGTCCCTTCGGCCACCGCGGCCGAGGCGTCGATCTTGTCCTCCGTGGGGACCGACCACACCGGGGAGCAGGTGGCCTTGCCGCAGCCCGAAGCCTGGAAGGCGTAAAGGTCGTGGTCCTCCGAGCCCACGTACACCAGCCCCCCTGACACCGCCGGCGCCGAACCCACCAGAGCGCTCGTGGGGCCTCTCCACAGCAGGGTGCCTGTCACCGCGTCCACGGCATACAGCCCGTCGTCGGAGCCGAAGTACACCACCCCTCGGAAGATCGAGGGGGCGCCCCGCACGGACCGGTGGTTCACGGTGGGCACGTACCACAGGAACTCCCCGGTCGCCGCGTCGAAGGCGTCCAAGCCCTCCCCCCACCCGAGGTAGAGCCGGCCCCCTACCACCAGGGGGGAGGAGATGACGGGCCCCCCCAGCCAGTGCTCCCAGATCCCGGTTCCGGTCCGGGCGTCCAGGGCGACCAGATGGCCGTCCAGGTTGGCGAAGTACACCCGGTGGCCAGCCACGGTCAGGGTGGTGGTACCCACGTCAAGGCCGTCGACGATCCTTGACCAAACGGTCTTCCCCGAGGAGGCCCGCAGGGCAAAGACCCGGCCGCCGGCAGAGCCATAGATCACCCCGCTTACCACGGTGGGAGCGGCACCGAGGATCCGATCGAACGTCCGCTGCCAGGCCAGAGTGAGCCCCCCCACATTCTCCGGAGACAGGACGTTCTCGTAGGGGTTCGATCCGGTGCGCTGGCCATCGAACCCCAGCATGGGCCAGTCGGTGCGCACGGCGAACGTAGCCTGAGCCCGAAGGCCCGAGCTCTCCCCGGTGGCCTGCATGGTGTGGGGGCCGGGGACCGCCTTGGCCGGGATCTCGATCGGCGCCGAGAACCTCCCCTGGGGATCGGTCTCGGCCGAACCCTCCGAGCGGCTATCAAACGAAATGTCTACGGTCTCCGATGGCCCGAAACCCCTGCCCTTGACCACTGTCCTGGTGGTAGGAGGCCCCACCGCCGGCGAAAGCTTGATGGCGGTTGCCCCGGGAAAGGCCCCCGCCGCGGGCGAGAGAAAGACCATTACGGCCAGGAGGACGGCCAGGACGGCAGGGAATCGCCGTGAGGATGCGTTCCTGCGGGCCACGTCAGCCTTCATACTGAGCCAGGAAGTCCATCGTTGTTTTGAACACCGGATCCGAGTCGCCCTCGCAACTGTAGTCGTACACATACTGGCTGTCATGAAGATGCTGATCCACGATGCACTCTTCGTGTGGGACGGAAGTGCCGAAGAGGAGATTCTCGAAGTCGTTGGCTTCCTTGAGCGGCACCAGCTCCGAGTTCGCGTAGATGTTCTCGTTGGGCCCCCCGCCGTTGGCGAAGAACACCGGGGGCAGGGTGAGCTCATTTTGTAGGGCGGATCTCCAGGTGATGTACGTACAGCGGCACCGGGTCGGAGGAGGTGGAGGCCTCCGCCCGGGCCGTCGGGCTGGTGGCGACCGGAGCCAACACCACCGCCGCCATCAGTGCGAGCCCAACCACCCCCACCACCGGAGCACGCATGATGCCCCCCTTCGGCTCTGCTGGGGGTCGCCCTCGTCCGATCCCACCGCCGGCCCGAACGTTCGGCCCCTCGGCGTTCGCCAACCGTAGATCGAGGCTGTGCGGCGGCGGCAGGTCCATTGGTCCCCCCTCTCGGGAGGGCCGTTCGGCATCACGTCCGGGGGTTGGGTCCTCCTGGCGGCAGCCCTACTGAATCAGACCTGGGCGACGGTTCGGACTGTGTGCCCGGAGCGGAGCGCGGCGCCGGCGCGCATCATCATCGCGGCGATGGGCAGCCCGGGGGCCAGGCCCACCGCCCAGGCCAACAGGTGGGGCGTTCGAACCGTGTCCCACAGCCGATGGGTCGCCCACAGGACGGTGACGGTGGCGGCGATTCCGGCGCCGGCCGTCGTGGTCACGCCCGCCAGCACGTCCCTCAGTGGGAGTGGGCCTCGCCGGGCCAGTCCCGTGCCCAGGGCGAAGGGGGCGACGAAGAACGGCAAGGCGAGCGCCGTCCATGCCGCCAGGTGCCCGCCGGCACCTTGCCACTGGAGCAACAGCGGGACCACCGCCGCCAGCCCGAACGCGGCCAGGAACTGGAGCCGGTCCCGAGGCGCGCGCCGCCGGTCGAGGGCGATGTGGGTCACCCACGCCACCGCGAGACCGGCCATCAACGCGGCCAGCCAGGTCGGGCGGAAGTCGCTGACCGGAGCGAACAGCCGCCCGTTCGAGTTGGCGCACGACGGCGGCGGGAACGCGTAGGAGCAGGTGATCCCGTAGAGGCGATAGGCGAACAGGAAGGCGGCCGTTCCGGCCAGGGCGGGACCGGCCGTTCCGGCCACCCTTGACGAGCGCATCATCGACGTCCTTCTGCTCCGGCCAGCCGGAGCGCTTCGCGGACCGCCTCCGACGGCGTGTCCACACGAACGAAGGCATCGACCGGCCGGCCGGCTTTCATGAGCTCCCACGTCCCCAGGCCGACCACCGGCACTCCGGTCTTGAGGGCGAAGGCGATCTCCGACAGGGTCCCGAACTCTCCTGCCACCGCGATCACCGCGTCCGCCGCCCGAACGTTCAGGACGTTGCGCCCCTCCCCCATGCCCGTGGGAATGGCCACGGTCACGTGAGGGTTGGCTGCGTCCCGTGAGGTTCCCGGCAGGAGCCCCACCGTGATCCCTCCCGACTCTGCCGCGCCCCGCGACGCCGCCTCCATCGCTCCACCCAACCCGCCGGTGACCACGATCGCCCCCTCCTCGGCCAGCAGGCGTCCGATCTCCTCGGACTGGGCGACCACGTCCGGGCCGGCCGGATCTGGTCCCACGACCAGCACGTACACGCTCATCCCCGCCTCACCCCCAGGCTCGGCCCAGCATGGCCGACAGGACCGCCACCGCGCCCTGCTTGTCCAGCGGCTCGTTGCCGTTCCCGCACTTCGGCGACTGGACGCAGGAGGGGCAACCCTTCGAACACGGACACTGCCGGACCGTTTCCAGCGTGGCCTCCAGGAGCCGAACGCCCGACCGGTAGCCGCGTTCGGCGATCCCCGCCCCGCCCGGATAGCCGTCGTAGATGAAGATCGTGGCCAGGCCGGTGTCGGGGTGCAGCGGGGTGGACAGGCCGCCCACGTCCCACCGGTCGCAGGTGGCCACCAGCGGGAGGAGGCCGATGGCGGCGTGCTCGGCCGCATGGATGGCCCCGGGCAGGATCGCCGGCGTGATCGCGGCGCGCTGGAGGAGCGGCCCCGGCAGCAGCCACCACAGGGCCTTCGTGGTGAGGTTCTGGGGCGGGAGCGACAGCTCCACCAGGTCGATCACCTCGTTCGTCAGGTGCGACTTCCGCTGGTACCCGACCACCTGGCGGGTCACCCGGACCTCGCCGAACGCGGCGGGGACCGCTTCGACCATCCCCTCCTCGATGGTCCGGACCACCTCGATGTCGGTGATGTCCCGGGCCTGCGTGTAGTACTCGGCCCGGCTCCTCCGGACCAGGGCGACCTTGCCTTCGAGGTCGAGGCTCGACACCTCGAACTGCTCGCCCTGGTGCAGGTACACCGCCCCGGTGTGGACGTGATAGTGGGACCGGGCCTCGTCCACCGTGCCCAGGAGCCCGCCGGTCTCCTCCTCCACGATGGCGATCAGGTGGCCGGTGGCCGAACGGACGTCGACCGAGCGGTGCGGAGACTCCCGGCCCCGGTAGTGGAGCAGCCCCCGCCGTTCCACCAGGAACCCCTTCTCCATGAGCCGGGCCACCGACTGGGCGGCGCCGTCGCCAAAGAGCTCGATCTCCTCGGCGGCCAGCGGCTGCTCCATCGCCGCGCACGCGATGTGCGGCGCCATGACGTAGGGGTTCGTCGGGTCGATCACCGCGGCCTCGGGCGGCTTGTCGAACACGTCCTCGGGATGGCCAACGAGGTACTGGTCGAGTGGATCGTCCTGAGCCACCATGAC
>DASWCX010000445.1:0-11979 GCA_036395815.1 Actinomycetota bacterium
CGAGCCGCGCTCTGCGAGTGCCGGGAACTGGAAGTCCCAGATCCGGTCGCCGGTGGTCGCCCCGAGCCGGTAGAGATCGCCCCGGCGGTCGGCCACGAAGACGCTCCCCCCCGAGACGGCCGGCGTGGTGAGGGGGCTGAACCCGTCTCGGACCGGGGTCGACCAGAGAACCCTCCCGGTGTTCGCGTCGAACGCCCTCACCAGGGCGTCGCCGAAGCCCCCGTAGACCCGATCCCCATCGACGGTGACCCCGGTCGTCGCCACGCCGATGTCCACTGGGGAGTAGGTCCAAGAGAAGCTCCACACGCGCTTGCCGGTGGCCGCGTTCAGCGCGAACAGCCGCCCCTCCCCGGTCCCTGGGTCCTCCGACACCGTGAACACCGTTCCCCCGGCCACGGCCGGCGCGGCGTCCGCCTCCCCGGGGGTCTTCACCTTCCATACCACGCGCCCGGTGAGGACGTCGAGCGCGTAGACCAGCCCGTCCTGGCCGCCGGCGAACACCCGGCCACCGTCGATCGCCGGGCCGCCGAACACCGGCGCCTTCAGCGCGAGACGCCAGATCCTCTCCCTGGTCGACAGGTCGATGGCCTCGAGGCCGCCGTTCCCGCCCGCGCCGTCCGCGAACACCACGATCCCGTGCTCCCCCGCCTTGGGATCGATCGCGGGTGGGGTCAACGCTCCGCGGGCGTGAGGGGCGCTCCAGAGCTGCCGACCGGTCGCCGGATCGAACCCCACCACCTTCCTCTGGCCGTTCGCCACGGCGATGCCCCCGCCGACGACCGCGGCCGAGAGCGGCCCGGCCGGCGCGGGCTTCCCGGCGGCCGGCCACCAGACGCGCAGGGGCGGGGACAGGCCCGGAGCCGGGACGGCCCCGGGATGGGCCGCACCCCCCTGGAGCGAGGGCCAGTCCCCCGACCCGGCGGCCGACCCGACCCCCTGACCCGACAGGGCCCACGCGAAGGCGACGACGAAGGCCAGACCGGCCCATGGCCGGCCAAACCGGGGCCCACGGCTGAGCCTCGAGCGTTTCGCGTGCTTCGGACGAGGGAGGGTTTTCGCGCGCAAGGCCGCGCCATTGTAGGGGGGCTTGCCGCTATGGGGGCCTCCGCGCCCGCGCCCACCCGAGCGCCCGCTGTGGCAGTCGTTCCGGCGGGCGGGAAGGCCCCGGCGGCGGCTCGTCGAGGAGGGCAAGGCGGATCAAGCCGGTCACGTCCTCCGGTTCGAGCAGCAACATCGGATCGATGTACGTCGACCCGATCCGGGCGCCGAAGTGAAGGTGCGGCTCGGCCACATCGGGGTGGCCGTGTCCGGTCCTGCCGATGAGCTGGCCCCTGGTGACCAAATCCCCCTTCCGCACGTCGATCTCGGACAGCCACGAGTACGTCGTGCGCACACCGTCATCGTGGTCGATGGAGATGAACAACGAGCCCCCGACCCACCCCGCGAAGGCGACCACCCCGTCGCGAGCAGCCAGGAGGTCCGACCCGAACGGCGCTCCGATGTCGATCCCCCGGTGCCCCGGCCCGTAGGGATCCGACGGCGGCGTGAACGGCCGGATCACGGGACCGTGCACCGGCCACGAGTAGCTTCCGGGCACCGGGTCGAGCAGGCGCGACGAGGCGTGCCAATGGGGCTGCGAGCTCCCTGTCGCCGCGGGGGCTGGCGCCAAGCCAGTCACCGTCGCGGCGGCGAGGCTGGCCAGAAGGAAGGCAGTGATGCGAGTTCTGATGGGCGTCATCTCTCCCCCGACGCCCGGAAGTCAGCGACGAAGAGGGTACCGATGAGCGCACCGGGCGCCAATGACATGCGTCACAACCGAGCGAAATTCTCTGGGCCGCAGGCGAATCGGGCCGGCGGACGGCTAATCGTCGTCGGTGTCGACCAGCCTGCCCCGGAGCAGTCCGACGGCCTTGGTGTGGATCTGGCAGACCCGGGACTCGGTGACACCGAGGACGTCGCCGATCTCGGCGAGCGTCAACCCCTCGAAGTAGTAGAGGATCACCACGAGCTTCTCCCGCTCGGAGAGCCCGTTGATGGCCGCGGCGAGGAACGCTCGCATCTCGCCCCCCTCCAGCCCCGCGACGGGGTCGGCGGCGGACATGTCGGCCAGGGTGTCCAGGAGCGAGAGGCTCTCCCCGCGGTCTCGTCCCGACGACACCAGCTCGTCGAGCGCCATGACGGATACGAACGAGATCTGGGTCACGATGTCGTGCAGCTCCCCCACCGAGGTCCCCAGTTGCTCGGCGATCTCGGCGTCCGTTGGAGCTCGCTTCTCCCGCGCCTCCACCTGCGCGTACGCCTTTTCGACCTCCCGGGCCTTGAACCGCACCGATCGAGGTACCCAGTCGAGCGAGCGGAGCTCGTCGATGATCGCGCCCCGGATCCGGGGGATGGCGTAGGTCTCGAACTTGATCTTGCGGGTCAGGTCGAACTTGTCGAGCGCGTCGATCAGCCCGAACATCCCGTACGACACCAGGTCGGCCTGCTCGACGCTCGCCGGGAGCCCGGTGGCGACCCGGCTGGCGACATATTTCACCAGCGGCGCGTAGTGGAGGATCAGCCCTTCTCGCGCGGCCGCGGAGGCCGTGCCCTTGTACGAGTCCCACATGCCGGAGAGCTTCTCGGCTGCCCGGGCGTCGACGGGTTTGGTCTGGGACCGCTTCATCACGCCCTGGGATGGCTCCGGCGGTAGGCGTCGAACAGGCTCCCCTGGGAGACGTGGGTGTATCGCTGCGTGGTGCGCAGGCTGGCGTGGCCGAGGAGCTCCTGGACCGCGCGGATGTCGGCTCCCCCTTCGAGGAGGTGCGTTGCGAACGAGTGGCGCATGGTGTGCGGGCTCACCTTCCGGTCCCCCAGGCTCCGACGCACGTACCGCTCCATCATCGCCCGGACGTCCCGAGGTGTCACTCGTTTCCTCCTTCGATTGAAGAACAGCGCCGCCTCGTCCGGTCCCGATCGGACGTCCTCCTCGCTCGACCGGTCCCCGGAGGGCGCCATGGCAGGCCGGGCAGTCGAAACATAGATCGACAGCGCGTGGGCGGCGTAGTCCCCCATGGGGACCACACGTTCCTTCCGCCCCTTGCCCATCACCCGGACCGTGCGGGACGCGACGCCGGCGTCGGGGAGATCGAGCGAACAGAGCTCGGCCACCCGCAGGCCCGACGAATAGAGCAGCTCCAGGATGGCGCGGTCACGGATCGCGACGGCTGCCTCGACCCCTTCGCCCGTGGCCTCCGTGGGGGCCTCGGCGAGCGCGGCCGCCTCGGCCGGCTTGAGGACCGTCGGCAGCCGGGAGGCGGGAGCCGGTCGCGAGAGCAGGGACGCCGGGTTCGTCTCGACCATGCCTCTGCGGGCCGCCCATGCGTAGAACGTGCGAACGGAGGCCGCCTTCCGGGTGAGGCTGCTCCGGGCGTAGCCCCGGGTGTTCAGATGGGCCAGCCACCGCCGGAGCTGGGGATAGGCCACCTCCATCAGGCCGGTGCCGCCCCGGTGCAGGAATTCGGCGAGCGAGCCGAGGTCGCTCCGGTAGGCCACGGCGGTGTGGGGAGACAGCCCTCGTTCGAGCAGCAGATGCCGCTCGAACGCGGCGATGGCGCGCCGGTCCGAAGCGGCGACGTCCTCAGCCGTCGGGCTCACGTCGAGGTCGAGCGGATCGAATTCCGCATCAAGTTGTGCCACTTGTAGCACGTGCGGCCGGCGGATCAAGACACCGGACGGTCCCCTCCTCGGGCAGGGCCGCCACGTCAGCGCGTCAGGCGTCGCTCGTATCTGCCTCCGACCTGCCGAACCAGCCGGCGGAGCTCGAGGGCCATGAGCCCGGCCATGACCTCCGGAAGGGGGCGGCCGGCCGCCCGGGCCAGGGCGTCCGGGGCGGACGGCACCACGAGCGCGCTCCACACGGCCTGCTCCTCCGGCCCGAGGGTCGCGGCAGGTTCCTCCGCCGGGGAAGCGCCGGGCGCGCCCCCGTCCAGGCCCAGGTCGGCGAGGAGGTCCTCCGGCCCGCGGATCAGGGCCGCCCCGTCGCGGATGAGCGCGTTGGTGACCCAGGAGAGCGGGCCGGTCACGGCGCCGGGCACGGCAAGGACGTCCCGGCCCATCTCGAGGGCATGATCCGCGGTGATCATCGAACCGCTGCCCTCGGCGCCTTCGACCACCACCACCGCCGAGCCGAGGGCGGCCACGATCCTGTTCCTGGCGGGGAAGCGGAAGGGCTCGGCGGGGGTTCCCGGCGGGTACTCGCTCACCACCGCGCCCAGTTCGCGGGCGGCATCCAGCAGCCCGCGGTTCTGTTTCGGGTAGGCCACGTCGATCCCCGACCCGAGCACCACCACGGTCCGCCCGCCCGCGTCCAGGGCTCCCTGATGGGCCGCCGCGTCGATCCCCCTGGCTCCCCCGCTCACCACGCACGCCCCCGCTCGAGCCAGGGCCGCCCCGAGCGCGGACGCCATCTCCCGCCCGGCGGGGGTGCAGTTCCTGGCCCCGACGACGGCCACGACCGGCCCCTCCACCGGCGGCCCGGGTCCCGAGACGAACAGCCCGGCCGGAGGATCGAACAGGTCGAGGAGCGAGGACGGGTACCCCGGATCGCCCGCAGCCACCAGCCGGGCGCCCGCTGCCTCGAGTCGGTCGGCCACGACGGCCGGTTCGATGGCGGTTGCGTAGGAGGTGTCGGCCGCACTCCCGGCCCGGCCAGCTCGCACCTCCGCGAGGCACCGCGAGGCAGAGCCGACCTCGGCGGCCAGCTCCAACAACCTGCGCGGCGTGAGCGACGCCAGGCCGAGCAGGACCAGGAGCGCCGACCGGTTCTCGGGCCCGGCGGCGAATCCCTTCGGCCAGCCGAGGGCGACCCGGTCCTCCGGGCCCCGCCACCCGCCTCGGCCTTCCCTCCTCAGGTCCGAGGGGGTCCGGAGACGAGAGTTCGAATGGCGGCTCATCCCACGGGTGCCACCTCCTGCTGCTGCCCCATCGCCCGGAACGCCAGCGCCTCCCGTACGTGACGAACCTCCACCCGATCGCTCCCTTCGAGGTCGGCGAGGGTGAGCCCCACCTTCACCGTTCGGTCGAACCCCCGGCCGGACAGGGAGAACCCCTCGACGGCGTCGGCCAGCGCCGCCTCGGCGTCCGGGGCCGATCGAGTGTGCCTCCTGGCGAAGGTCCCCGGCAGCTGCCCGTTGCAGGCCCACGGCGTGCCCGACAGTCGAGCCCGCTGACGGGCCCGGGCCTCTTCGACCCGCTCCCGGACAACCGTCGAGGGCTCTCCTGGCTCGGTCCCGGTGAGCTCTCCTCGGGTCAGGCGCGGCACCGAGAGCTGGAGGTCGATCCGGTCGAGGAGCGGCCCGGACAGCCGTTGCCGATACTGCTCGGCCCGGTGCGGGGGGCAGCGGCACGAGCGTCGGGGGTCCCCCTCGAACCCGCACGGGCACGGGTTCGACGCGGCCACCAGCACGAACCGGGCGGGGAACTCCACCGCTCCGCTCGCCCGGACCACGATCACCCGGCCGTCCTCCAGCGGCTGCCGGAGCCCCTCGACGGCATCTCGCCGGAACTCCGTCACCTCGTCGAGGAACAACACCCCGTTGTGAGCGAGCGACACCTCGCCGGGACGCACGAACCCTGTCCCACCCCCGAGCAGGCCGGCCTGGGAGATCGAATGGTGGGGCGAACGGAACGGCCGCACCCCCACCAGCCCGCCGCCGCCGAGGAGGCCGGCCACCGAATGGAGCCGGGTGACTTCGAGGGCCTCCTGCCGGGTCATCGCCGGCAGGATCGTGGGGAGTCGCCGGGCCAGCATGGTCTTGCCCGCCCCGGGCGGACCGACCATCAACAGGTTGTGTCCGCCGGCAGCCGCGATCTCGAGGGCCCGGCGGGCCAGGCCCTGACCCCGGACGTCGGCGAGATCGACCGAAGCGAGACCGGCTCCAGGCGGGCTCGGCGCCTCCCGGCGCTCCCCCTGTTCGGGATGCTCGTCCGCGGGGCGCCAGGTCCCCCTGAGGAACCCGGCCACCTCGGTCAGCGTGGCGGCCCCGATCACGCTTAGCCCTTCCACGAGCCGGGCCTCGGCCGCGTTCGCCGCCGGCACGATCACGCCTTCGAGCCCGGCCCGAGCCGCGGCCATGGCGACCGCCAGGATCCCCGGCGTCGAGACCAGCTCCCCCTTCAGCGAAAGCTCCCCGGCGAGGGCGAATCCCGCCAGGCGTGCCGCGGGGACCTGGGCCGACGCCGCCAGCACGCCCATGGCGATCGGCAGGTCGAACCCCGGGCCCTCCTTGCGCACATTCGCGGGCGACAGGTTCACCACCACCCGGCGCAGCGGCCATTCGAGCCCGGCGCTCTCCACGGCCGGCCGGACCCGCTCCCGCCCGTCCAGGACTCCGGTGCCGGGCAGGCCGGCCACCGCCAGCGCGGGCAACCCCCGCCCCACGTGCGCCTCGACCCTGATCAGGTGCCCCTCCACGCCGATCACCGCCACGCCGTACACCCGTCCGTACATCACCGCCGACGGTACCGACCCCCACCGACACACCGACCCGGCGGCCCCCGGACCAGCGGTTACGGATCAGAACGCGTCCTCGAACACGTCCACGCGGGCCCGGCCGGACCCGTCGACGGTGACGCTGGCAACGTCGAAGCGAACGGAATCGGCGAGGGGAGGTCCGGCCTGGAGGAACGCCTGCGCCAGGTCCCGGAGCTTCCTCTGCTTCGCGTGGTGCACGGCCTCGAAGGGCTCGCCGAAGGCTCGCCCCCGCCGGCACTTCACCTCGCAGAACACGAGGAGGTTCCGCTCCCGGTGGGACACGACCAGGTCCAGCTCGCCGAGGCGGCAGCGCCAGTTCCGCGCCACCAGCCGGTACCCCAGGTCGAGGTACCGGGCCAGCGCCGTGTCCTCCCCGATCCGCCCGAGGTCCGTGCGCGCGAGATCCCCCACGGCGTGAGTATGGCCGCCGCCACCGACAGCCCCGTCGACAGTCCGGTCGACAGTCCGGTCCGAACGACGAGCTACGCGGGAGCGCCGTCCTCGCCCGGGTCCCGAAGGGCGTCGGCGGCGGACAGCTCCTTCTGCGACAGCTCCTCGACGTTGACGTCGTTGGTGGTGACCACCTCGACGTGGCTCACGAACCGGGTCGGCCGGTACATGTCCCACACCCACGCGTCGGACAGCTCGACCTCGAACCACGGGCCGCCGGCCCCGTCGTGCTTCTCGACCCGAACCTGGTTGGCGAGATAGAACCGGCGCTCCGTCTCGACCACGTACGCGAACATCGGAAGGACGTCGCGGTACTCCCGCCACAGGCGGAGCTCCAGGTCCTCCTCGAACTGCTCGATGTCCTCTTCGCTCACGCCTCATCCACCTCCATTGCGGGCTCGCCGGCCGGCGCTCCGTACAGCGCCTCGTATCTGCCGGGCTCTTCGGCGTACATCTTCAACCCCTTGAACGACAGGCGATGGATCGGCGACGGGCCGTAGCGGGCGATGGCCGCCCGGTGCTCGGCCGTGCCATAGCCCCGGTGCTGGTCGAAGCCGTATTCGGGAAACCGGCGATGGTACCGCTCCATGATCCGGTCCCGGGTCACCTTCGCCACCACGGACGCGGCGGCCACCGAGGCGCACACCGCGTCGCCCTTCTTGATCGAGAGGTTGGGCAGCTTGATGGTCCGAAGCCTGAAGCCGTCACTCAACACGAAGTCGGGCCGGACCTCGAGCCGGTCCACCGCCTGGCGGAGCAGCTTCAGGTTCGACACGTGAAGCCCCCGGTGGTCGATCCGCCGGGGGAACGCACGGCACACGGCGATCGCCACGGCCTGGGCCCTGATCCGTTCGAACCAGCGGTCCCGCTGCGGCGCGGTGAGCTCCTTCGAGTCCTTGAGGCCCTGGACCACGAATCCGTCGGGGAGGATGACCGCCGCGGCGACCAGCGGACCGGCCAGCGCGCCCCGGCCGGCTTCGTCCACTCCGGCGACCAGCCTGAACCCCTCGGCGCGCAGGCGCCGCTCGTACAGGTCGATGTCTCTTACAACCCGTGGAGCCATCGGATCCGGGACGGGGGCCACACGGTCACGAAGGCCCGCCCGATCACCTTGTCGAACGGGATCATCCCCAGGGAGAACCGCGAGTCGAGGGAGTTCGTGCGGTTGTCGCCCATGACGAACAGGTTGTCGGCCGGCACCTTGATCGGTCCGTAGTCGCGGAGGTCCTTGATCGGGTTGAGATAGGGCTCGTTCAGCCGCCGGTCGTTGATGAAGACGACCCCGCGCTTCATCTGCACGGTGTCCCCGGGGAGCCCGATCACCCTCTTGATGAAGTCCTTATCCGGCCCCGTGGTGACCCCCAGGCCTTCGGTTAGCCAGTGCCACAGCCCCGTCACCGCGTTCCGGTGTGTGGTGACGAGGGGGTGGGGATCCGAGAACACGATGATGTCGCCGCGCCTCGGCGGGTGGAGGTGGTAGACCACCTTGTTCACCAGAACCCGGTCGCCGACCTGGAGGGTGTTCGTCATCGACTCCGACGGGATGTAGAAGGCCTGAACCAGGAAGGTCTTGATCAGCAGCGCCAGCAGGAACGCCACCACCAAGAGCAGGGGGAGCTCCTTGAGCGTTCCGGCGAAGCCGGCCTTCGGCTTGGGCTGCGGTGTATCGCGTGGCGCCGAACCGTCGCCGGCCGGCTCGCTGGGGGGGCCCTCGTTCGATCCGGTCGGCGGGAGCGGCTCGACCACGTCCTGAACCATCACGGGATCCGCCAGGGCGTCCCGGCGGGCGGCCGGCGGCTCGTCGGCCTGGGGCTCCACGTACTTCGCCAACCCGACGCCTAGCCCTGCTCCGGCTCGGCTCCCTCGGCGGCCGCGGTCGCGGCCCCACGGGTGGGAAAGGGCTCCCGGCGTTCCCTGATCCGGGCCTTCTTGCCCCGCCGCTCCCTGAGGTAGTAGAGCTTGGCGCGCCTGACACGCCCGTGGGTCAGCACGTCGATCTTGCCGATGGTCGGCGAGTGGACGGGGAACGTCCGCTCCACCCCGACCCCGAACGAGATCTTTCGGACGGTGAAGGTCTCCCTGAGACCGCCGCCCTGCCTGCGGATCACCACGCCCTGGAACACCTGGATCCGCTCCCGGCCGGCCTCGGCCACACGAACGTGCACACGAACGGTATCGCCCGGCGCGAAGTCGGGCAGGTCATCTCGCAGGCGTGGCTTTTCGACGAGGTCGAGTCTGTTCATACGCGTTTGCCAAAGCGATCGGGGGAACGGCCACCGATGATAGCACCGGCCCGGGAGGTCCCCGGGCCCCGTGAGCTCTCGCCCAGGTCAGCCGGGGCCCGGACCGGGGTCGTCGCCCGCGCCGGCCGGCAGGTCGGGGCGGTTCCGGCGCGTCTTCTCCTCCGCCGCCTCGTGCCGCCACCGTTCGATCCGGGCGTGGTCGCCGGAGAGCAGGGCCTCGGGCACCTCCATCCCCCGGAACTCCCTGGGGCGCGTGTAGTGCGGGTGGTCCAGGAGTCCCCCTTCGAACGACTCGACCGACAACGATTCCTCGTTGCCGAGCACCCCGGGAACCAGCCGGGTCACCGCCTCGAGCAGGACCAGGGCAGCGGCCTCCCCTCCCGACAGGACGAAGTCCCCGATCGAGACCTCCTCGGCGGGAAGACCATCCACCACCCGCTCGTCGACGCCCTCGTATCGCCCGCAGATCAGGACCAGCCATGGCTCGCCGGCCAGCTCCTTCACCAGGGCCTGGTCGAGCCGGCGGCCCGCCGGGGACAGGAGCAGGATCCGCTTCGGCCCTTCGCCAAGGGCTTCGACCGCGGCGAAGATCGGCTCGGGCTTCATGACCATGCCGGGTCCGCCGCCGAATCCGTAGTCGTCGACCTGGCGGTGCCGGTCCGTGGCGTGCGCCCGGATGTCGTGCACCCGCACGTCCACCAGCCCGGCCAGAACGGCCTTGCCGAGCAGGCTCTCGCGAAGCGGGCTCTCGAAGATCCCCGGGAAGATCGTCAGGAGGTCGACGCGGAGCCGTGGCCCGGACGCCTCCGCGCTCATGGCGCGGTGAGGCCGGGAACCTCGCGAACCACGACGCGCCTCGACTCGACGTCGACCGACGTGACCACGTCGCGCAGCGCGGGCACCAGCACCTCGCCCCGGTCGCCCTCGACGGCCCACACGTCGTTGGCGGAGGTGTGGATGACCTCGCGGATCCGGCCCAGGCTTCGGCCCTCCTCGGTCTCCACCCGGGACCCGATGAGCTGGTGCGGCCAGAATTCGCCCTCCGGAAGGGACGGCACCTGGGAGGCGGCGATCATCAGGTACCGGCCCTGGAGTCCCTCCGCCTCGTCGCGGCTGGAGACCTCCTCGAAGGTGACGAGCAACCGGTGGCGGTGGGGGCGGGCCGACGCGACGGTGAGCGAGCGGTCGGACCCTTCGACCAGAAGGCGGGATCCCGGCTCGAACCTGGCCTCGACCTGTGAGAGCGGCAGGACGGCGACCTCTCCGTTGATCCCGTGAGCGTGGGTGACCCGGCCCACGGCGAGCTGCGAGACGTCGCCTCCGGCCGAAGCGGTCACTCCACGATCTCGACCGACGCCGGGACCCCGGACGTGGTGGCGGCGGCCCGGACCACCGCCCGGATGGCCCGAGCGGTGCGTCCTCCGCGGCCGATGACCTTGCCCATGTCGTCCGGGGCGACCCTGAGCTGGAGCAGGACCCCGCCCTCGGACCCGACCTCGGTCACGTCGACCGCCTCGGGGTCGTCGACCAGGTTGCGGGCGATGTATTCGAGGAGCTCCTTCGCCGCCATCGGCTAGGCCGAGGGAGCGGCGGCCGCGGCCCCGCCCTTCGCGTCCCGGAAGCGCTCCCAGATCCCCGCCACCTTCAGCAGGTTCCTCACCTGCTCCGTGGGCTGGGCCCCCTGCGAGAGCCAGTGGAGGGCTCGATCGGCGTCGATGTCGATGAGCGACGGGTCCTCCAGGGGGTGGTACTTCCCGATGTTCTCGATGAACCGGCCGTCCCTCGGACTGCGTGAGTCGGCCACCACGACCCGGTAGAACGGGCGCTTCGTGGCCCCCATCCGCATCAACCGTATCTTGACCATGGATTCCCTTCCTTCTCGTTCAGGTTCCCGGGTACCCGAGGCCGGGGGGAAGCTTCGGGAGCCGCATCTTTCCGCCCCGGCCCCCCCGGCCTCCCAGGCCGGCCAGGCCCATCATCGATTTCATCATCTTGCGCGCCTGGACGAACTGCTTGAGCAGGGCGTTCACCTGGTGGGTGGTGGTGCCCGACCCCCGGGCGATGCGCAGCCGACGGGCCCCGTTGATGATAGCCGGGTTCCGCCGCTCCTCCGGGGTCATCGAGCAGATCATGGCTTCGGCCCTGACCAGCTCCCGGTCGTCGACCTCGAGGTCCTTCAGCTGCTGCTTCGCCCCCGCCACCCCGGGGAGCATCGCCAGGAGGTCCTGGAGCGGTCCCAGCTTCCGGACCTCGCGCATCTGCCCCAGGAAGTCCTCCAGCGTGAACTGCGAGGCCGCCATCTTCTCGGCGGCCTCCCGGGCCTTGTCCTGGTCGAGCTCCTTCTCGGCCTTCTCGATCAGCGTGAGCACGTCCCCCATGCCGAGGATCCGGGAGGCCATCCGGTCGGGATGGAACGGCTCGAGATCGGACGGCTTCTCCCCCACCCCGGCGAAGAAGATCGGCCTGCCGGTGACGTTCGTGATCGAAAGGGCCGCGCCGCCCCGGGCGTCGCCGTCCAGCTTCGTCAGGACGAACCCGGTCACGTCGACCTCGCGCATGAACTCGCGAGCCTGGATCACGGCGTCCTGGCCGGTCATGGCGTCACAGGCCATCAGGACGTGGTGGGGGCGGATGGCGTCCCGAACCCGGCGGGCCTCCCTCATCATGTCCGGGTCCACGTGCAGCCGGCCGGCCGTGTCGACGATCACCACGTTGCGGCCCTCACGGGAGGCCGACTTCAACGCGTTCTTGGCCACCTTCACGGCGTCCTTG
>DASWCX010000446.1:0-15301 GCA_036395815.1 Actinomycetota bacterium
CCTTCCAGGCCAGGATCTCGAGCATCGCGTCGGCCCCGGTGATGAAGAACAGCTCGCAGTCGCCGGCCACGCTGTCGCGCAGGTCCCGGAGCGTGTCCACCGTGTAGGTCGGCCCGTCGCGTTCGATCTCGATCCGCGACACGGTGAAGCGCGGGTTGCTTGACGTCGCGATCACCGTCATCAGGTAGCGGTCCTCCGGGGGCGCCACCCGACGTTCGGACTTCATCCACGGCTGGCCGGTGGGCACGAACACCACCTCGTCCAGGCCGAACTCCCACAGGGCCGCCTCGGCCGTCACCAGGTGCCCGTGATGGATCGGGTCGAACGTTCCGCCCATCACCCCCAGACGCTTCGGCGTCCCCACCGCCTATCCCAGCTCCCGCACCCACTGGCGGAGGCGAACCACGTGCTCCGCGTAGTGCGCCGGCCCCGACTCGACGAACCACTCCTCGGCCTCGGGGGTCACATCGGGGAGCGCGCTCCACTCCTGGAGCATCCGGGTCCGGGCAGAGCACAGCTCCGCCCAGACCACCCGGACAGGGAGGTCCCGGGTGGCCTCGCGGAACCGCGCGTTGAACCCGTCGACCTCGACGCGGAAGGGCACGAAGGTCCCGAAGCGGATCTGCTCCAGCACCTGGACGGTCTCGGCCTGCCAGCACCCGATGTGCGCCATGAGGTCCTTCGCCGACCAGTCCTCGAGATAGCCGGGTTGTTCCAGATGGTCGAGGTCGATCGACTCCAGGAGCTTCCAGAGCTCGCCCCAGGCGCGATCCTCGAGCGCGACCACCTCACCCTTCCGATCCATCGGCGCCAGTATCCGGCATCGCGGTCCGGGTGTGGAGTTCCGGGGCCGCATCGGGTACGAACTCGAACTCGGCCCGCCCGATCACCACCTCGTCTCCCCGCCGGGCGCCGGCCTCCGCCAGCCTGCGCTCCACGCCCGCCCGGATCAGCCTCCGCTGCAGCGCCGCCACCTGGGCCTCGTCGTCCATGTCGACCTCGGCGACCCAGCGCTCCACCCTCGGCCCGGACACCCGGAACCGGTCGCCCTCGCGACGCACCACGAACGGCTCCCGCGCCGGGCGGATGACCACGAACGACTCGGCCGGCGGTTCCGACGCCCGGGCCGCGGCCACTCGCTCCTCGATGGCGGCCCGAAGCTTCTCGACGCCATCTCCCGACACGCCCGAGACCACGAGGTCGAACCCCGGGGGCGGCGCGGGCGGCCAGTCCGGCAGGAGGTCGGCCTTGGTCCCCGCCACCAGCGACGGGCGGTCCCGGAGATCGGGGTCGAACGCCGCGACCTCCGCCCGGACGGTCTCGATGTCCCCGGCCGGGTCCTCGTTCGTCAGGTCGACCACGTAGACCAGCACCCGGCACCGGGCGACGTGCCGGAGGAACTCGAGCCCCAGCCCGCGCCCCTGGTGGGCCCCCTCGATCAGGCCGGGGACGTCGGCCACCACGACCCGCTCCTCCTCACCGGACACCCCGAGGTTCGGCTGGAGCGTGGTGAACGGGTACGGCGCGATCTTCGGGCGGGCCGCGGTCAGCGTGGCCAGCAGCGTCGACTTGCCAGCGTTGGGCAGGCCCACCAGCCCCACGTCGGCCACCAGCCGGAGCTCGAGATCCAGCCGGGCCTCCTCGCCGGGCTCCCCCTGCTCGGCCACCCGGGGCACCCGATTCCGGGCCGAGGCCAGGGACGCGTTGCCTCGGCCTCCTCGACCACCTCGGGCGACGATGGCCTCCGACCCCTCCCCCACCAGGTCCGCGATCATGCCCCGGTCGTCGGAGACGATGGTCCCGTCTGGGACTGCGAGCACCACGTCCTTCCCGTCCGCCCCGTGCCGGTTGTTGCCCCGCCCCGGACCTCCGTGGCCCGCCCGCGAGTGTGGCCGGTCGGCAAGCGCCGAGAGGTCGAACACCGAGGGATCGACCCGAAGGATCACGTCGCCTCCCCGGCCACCGTCGCCGCCGTCGGGACCGCCCCGGGGCGCGAACGGCTCCCGGCGGAGGGACGCGCTTCCCGCCCCGCCGTCGCCCGCCTTGACCAACAGGGTGGCTCGGTCGACGAACACGACTCGATTATGGCGGGGCGGCCGCGGCGGTCCCGAAGGGCGTAGGCTCGCTCCCGCGATGGCCGACCTCGCCAGCACCGTGTGGATGATCCACTCCGGGACCTCCATGGACGGCGTGAAGGGCCAGCTGTCCATGGAGCCCGAAGGGGTGGTGTTCCGGCCTCGAGGTGGCGGTTCCGGCGGCGACCGGGTGTTCGCCCTCGAGCACGTTCGCCGGGTGAAGCGGGTGCTGGGCAGCCCGGTTCTCGAGCTCCACATGCGGGCCGGAGGAGGCCCGCCGGTGGTCGGCTTCTACTTCGTCCAGCCCCCGAGCCTGGCCGCCCAGGACGACTCCCAAGTGATCGAGCGGAGGCGCATGCGCCGCCACGCCGCGGTCACGTTGGTGAAGTGGAACGCGGTCAAGAAGGCCGAAGTGGCCACGTGGGTCGAGGCGGTCCGGCAGGCGAAGAAGGAACGGGGACGCTGAAGAGGGCTGCCGGTCGCTCTAGCGGACCGAGGCCAACCGGCGGCCGCGGGCCGAGTGGAACTCGACCACACCGTCGATCTTAGCGAAGAGCGTGTCGTCTCCGCCCTTGCCGACGCCGACGCCCGGATGGATCTTCGTGCCGCGCTGCCGGACGATGATCGAGCCGGCCGTGACCTGCTGCCCGGCGAAGCTCTTCACCCCGAGCCGCTTGGACTTCGAGTCTCTTCCGTTGCGGGTGGTCCCGCCGCCCTTCTTGTGTGCCATGGCCGAACCAGCGTAGCAGATGGGCCTCCGACCTCCGGTTGCCGCCCGCGAGACAGGAAGCCCGCCTTCGCTCTAGGCTTCGTCCATCCGTGGCGACGTTCGGACTCGTCACGCCCGGCGGACAGGGCGGACGACCGAAAGGAGGTTGGGGAATGCCGACAGCGGTCGAAGACTTGCGGGGCCAGGTTCGGGGCACGGTGATCGGGCCGGAGGACCCGGGCTACGAGCAGGCCCGAAAGGTCCACAACGGGATGATCGACCGCCGGCCCGCGGGGATCGTCGGCTGTGCGGGGGTCGACGACGTGGTTGCCGCACTGGCCTGGGCCCGCGAGCAAGGGCTTGACGTCGCCGTCCGCGGTGGCGGACACAGCGCGCCGGGGTTCGGAACGACCGACGGGGGGCTGGTCATCGACCTGAGCCCACTGAACGACGTCCAGGTGGACCCGGACGGCCGCACGGCGCGTGTGGGCGGTGGGTGCACGTGGGGACAGTTCAACGAGGCTGCCCACGAGTTCGGGCTGGCCACCACCGGCGGAATCATCTCGACCACCGGGGTATCGGGGCTCACCTTGGGCGGTGGCATCGGATACCTGGCCCGCGGGTTTGGACTGGCCTGCGACAACGTGATCTCGGCCGAGTTGGTGACCGCCGACGGTCGGACGCTGACCGCGAGCGGAGACGAGAACCCGGAACTCCTGTGGGCTCTGCGGGGGGGCGGGGGCAACTTCGGGATCGTCACATCGTTCCAGTTCCGCCTGCACCCCGTGGGCGAGATCTACGGCGGGCCGATCGTCTATCCGATCGACAGAACCGCCGATGTGTTGACGTTCTTCGACCAGTTCATCGCGGGGGCGCCCCGGGAGATGGGCGGATTCTCGGCTGTCGCACTGGCCCCCCCGCTTCCGTTCATCCCGGAGGAGTACCACCTGAAGCCGGTGGCCCTGGTGGTGGCCTGCTGGGCCGGGGATGCGTCCCACGGCGAGGCTGCCGTCCGACCCCTCGTCGAGGCGGCGCCGGTGGTCGGATCGTTCCTCGGTCCGATGCCGTACCCGGCCATCAACAAGATGTTCGACGAGCTCCTGCCGGCGGGCCTCCGGTCCTACTGGAAGTCGAACTTCCTCCGCGAGATCTCGGAGCAGCAGCTCGCGGTGCACCTCGAGTACGGACCGAAGGTCCCCACGGTACAGTCCGCCGTGCACTTCTACCCCATCAACGGCGCCGTGCACGACGTGGGGCTCGACGAGAGCGCGTTTCCGTCCCGGGACGCTCGGTACGGGCCGGTGTTCTCCGCGTTCTGGGAGGACCCCGCGCAGGACGAGGCGAACATCCGATGGGTTCGCGATTACGTGGCCGCGCTCGCCCCGTTCGTCGAGGAGGGGGGCTACATCAACTTCATGTCGGGCGACGACCAGGACCGAATCAAGACGAACTACGGCGGCGCGTACGAGCGGCTCGCGCATGTGAAGCGGACGTACGATCCGGACAATGTGTTCCACCTGAACCAGAACATCACGCCGGCCCAGGTCTGACCCGGCTCCGGGTCGAGCGAAGATTCCCCCTAGGAGTCCGCGTCGGACGCCTCCTCCTGCACGGGGGGAGTTTCCCGTGGTGGCTCAGCTTTCCGGGACTGCTCGGCCTCGGCCTCGGGTGCCGGGCGCGGCTCCTCGGCGGCCTTCTTCGGCGCGGCTCGCCGGCCCAGCGAGACATCCTCGATCTCCACCAGCGTGTACATCTGGCGGTGTCCCTGGCGCTTCACGTAGCCGGTCTTGGGCCGGTACTTGAGGATCTTGACCTTCTCGCCCTTGTGCTCCCCGACGAGCTTGGCCTTCACCGTCGCCCGGCCCAGCTCCTTGCCCACGTGCGCCTTCCCGTCGTCGTCGACCACGAGGAGCGGGGTGAACGTGACCTTGTCGTCGTGCTGGCCGTGCATCAGCTCGACCTCGATCACGTCGCCCGGCTTCACCCGCTGCTGCTTCCCGCCCGCCTTGATCACCGCATACATGGGTCCTCCTGAGTCCGCTTCGATGCCTACAGCTTATGGGTCAGAAGGATCCCGCGACCCTCGCACGTGGGGCACGTCTCGGAGAACGACTCCAGCAGCCCGGCCGACACCCGTTTCCGGGTCACCTCCAAGAGCCCGAGAGGGCCGATGTCGAACACCTGCGATCGGGTCTTGTCCTGGGCCAGCTCGTTCTTCAGCATGTCGATGACCTTCTGCCTGTTGCGCTCGAACAGCATGTCGATGAAATCGATGATGATGATTCCACCGATGTCCCGAAGCCTGAGCTGTCGGGCGATCTCCTCGGCGGCCTCGATATTCGTCTTGGTCACCGTCTCCTCGAGGTTCGCCTTGCCAACGTGCTTGCCGGTGTTCACGTCAACCACCGTCATGGCTTCTGTCTTGTCGATCACGATGTAGCCGCCCGAAGGCAGCCACACCTTCCGGTCGAGCGCCTTGTAGATCTGTTCGAGGGCGTGGTACGCCTCGAGCACTGGTAGGGGACCGGTGTGCATCCGAACCTTCGACACCAGCTCGGGAGCCACCGACTCCAGGTACGCCCTGACCCGTTCGTACAGCGAGGGGGAATCGGTGATGATCTCCTTGAACTCGCCCTCGTTGAACATGTCCCGGACCACGCGCACGGTGAGCTCCGGCTCCTCGTACAGCACGCGCGGCGCCTTCCCCCGTTTCTTGCTCTTCTCGATGTCCGCCCACTCGGCCCGAAGCCGCTCGAGGTCCTTCTCCAGATCCTCTTCGGTGGCCCCCTCCGCAGCGGTCCGAACGATCAGGCCGTGATCGGGCGGCCGGACCCGCTTCAGGATGTCCTTCAGCCGCTGCCGCTCCGCGTCGGGCAGGCGCCTGCTGATCCCGAACACCTGCGAGTTCGGGACGAACACCAGATACCGGCCGGGGAGGCTGATCTCCTGGGTCAACCGGGCGCCCTTACCTCCCATGGGGTCCTTCGTCACCTGGACCATCACGTTCTGGCCGGCCTTGAGAACGTGCTCGATCCGGGGTGTCTCTCCGTCGATCTCCTCGTCGTAGCTGACCTCGCCGGCATACAGGACCGCGTTGCGGCCCCGGCCCACGTCGATGAACGCGGCCTCCATCCCGGGAAGGACGTTCTGAACCCTGCCCAGGTAGATGTTGCCCACCATGGAACGGGCCCCGGAACGGGTGATGAAGTGCTCGACCAGCGTTCGGTCTTCGAGCACCGCGATCTGGTCCCGCTCCCCAAGCTCGGTGATGAGCATGGTCTTGTCGGCCACCCGCCGGAGCGCGGGGGCGGCCTCGCGGCGGCGGCGACCGGGGAGTCGCGCCCGGCGGAGCCGGGTCGGCCTCCCGCCGTCGGCAGGTTGCTCCTTCGCGTCGGTCTGGGCCTCCTGGCCGTCGGTAGCTTCCGACGCCGGGGCTCGCTGCCGGGTCCGCCCCGTCCTCGTCCTCGTAGTCGCCTTCGGCTTCGTTGGAGCTTTGTCGCCGCCGGCTCTGGCGCCCTTCTCCGAGGCGGGCTTCGCCGGAGCGGGCTTCTCGGCGGCGTCGGCCACCGTCGCGGCGGTCCCTCCCTGGGCCTTGCTCGGGCTCCGGCGGCGGCGGGCCGGCCGCTTGGCCTGCTCCTGGACCGAACCCTCGGAGCTCGCCTCATCGGCCCGCGGAGCGACTTCGGCCGCCTCGGGCGCTTCCTCGAGCTCGCCGGCTTCCTCCGGACCGGCTGATGTGGAGGCCTTGGCCCGGGACCGGCCCCGTCCGCCTCGGCGGCGGCGCCTGCGGGCGGCGGGGGTCGTCGTTGCGGCTCCGCCACCACCGGCAGCCCCTGACTCGGGGGCCTCGGCGTCTCCGGTCCCCTCCGGCGCCGGGACCGGGACGGAGGCCGCCCTTCGGGCGGGCCTGGGCCTCGAAGGTGTCTGCGTAGTCTCGCCGTCTTCCTGCGGAACGGCCTGGGCGTCCTGGACGGCCTGGGCGTCGCCGCCGGGCTGGGATGCCTGCCCCCGCCCCCGGCCTCGGCCTCGGCTGCGATGCCTGCGCCGCCGGATCGGGGCGCCACCCTCCTGTTGATCCGTCGCTTCCTGCTGCTCCGCACCCTGGTCGAGGGTGGCGGTTCGCTCGTTCGTCTCTTCCATCAACGCGCGAATTCCTTTCGCGTCACGCGCGCGGGGCCGATGGCCAGTCGAGAGGGGCGATCAGAGGATGGCGACCGCGACCCCGACGATCCGGGGTCCGCGCGAGGGAGCTTCATCCCGGCCGGTGAACCGCCGGTCCAAAGAACCCGCGTCATGTCGCACGGGGACACCTCTTCCCGCCCCTCAGGGGTCGGCTGTTGGCGCTCCGGACCCGCTCTTCGGAGAGCGGCGGGCTGCCTGCCGCGGCCTCGCGGCTTTTGCCGGCCACCGCCTCGGGCCGCCGGCGCCGCGAGCGCCTGCTCGCGGCAGCGATTCGGGGGGCCCGGGCGAGGGCATTACCGTCGCCTCAAGGATACAACCAGGAGATCCCGAGATCGCGGAACCGGCTACAGCGATCGCCGCATGTGGACGCTCTGGAGCAGGCCGATCCCGATCAAGTCGGCGATCAGGGCGCTTCCGCCGTAGGAGATGAACGGTAACGGGATACCGGTGATCGGCATGATGCCGATGGTCATCCCGACGTTGATGAACACCTGGATGGCGATCATCGAAGCAACCCCCGCCGCCACGAACGTCCCGAAGGCGTCCTTCGACAGGATGGCGATCCGGTACGCCCTCCACAGCACCACTCCGAACAGGACCAGCAGGATGAGCGCTCCGGCGAACCCGAGCTCCTCGCCCACCACCGTGAATATGAAGTCCGTGTGCTGCTCGGGGACGAAATCCAGGTTCGTCTGCGTGCCCTGGAGGTACCCCCGTCCGAACACCCCCCCCGACCCGATGGCGATCTCCGATTGCAGCTTGTTGTAGCCGGCCCGCTGGGTGTCGGCGTTGGGGTCGAACAGGCTGTGGATCCGCTGGAGCTGGTAGTCCCGGATGATGTGCAGCTGGAAGGCCCCGAACAGCGACAGCGCGGCGACCAGGGCCAGCACCGCCAGGTACCGGGCCCGGGCCCCCGAGACCACGAGCATCGCAACCAGAAGAGCGGACAGGATGATTGTGGTGCCCAGGTCCGGCTGGACGAAGACCAGCACCATGGGGATGGCGCCCAGCACCGTGGCCCGGATCACGTGGCCCAGCGTGACCTCGCCCCTCACCCCGGACAGCAGCGAGGCGAGCATCAGGATCACGGCGAGCCGGCCGAAGTACGAGGGGCTGAGCTGGAACCCGCCGACCTGGAACGAACGCTGAGCCCCCCTGGCCGCGCTGCCCAGCGGGGTGCGGACCAGCACGAGCAGCGCCACCGTGCCCACGTAGAAGAACGCCGCAAAGTGCTTCACCAGCCGGTAGTCGAGGGCGGCGGTGGCCACCATGGCGATGACCCCCACGACAAGGAAGACCGCCTGCTTCTTGAGGTAGAACCCGGGATCCTGCCCGAACTCCGCCAGGCTCCGGTGGGTGGCCGAGTAGATCATGAACAGGCCGTACACGGGCAGCAGGACCGAGACGGAAACCAACACCCCGTCGACATGCCGAGCCGGCGAGCGTTCGGCTGCCAGGCCCCGGGACGGTGCCGCGGCGGCGAGATCGAGCTGGGCCATCCGTCTCCCCCGGGTCCCCTAGTCCGCGATCTGCCCGAGGCGAAGCGTGTTCGGGGTGGGCAGCCCGAACAGGCCCTCCAGGATGCGTCGAGCGATCGGCGCCGCCGTGGTGGCCCCGTGGCCGCCCTGCTCGACCATCACGACCACGACGTACTTCGGATGGTTGGCGGGAGCCATGGCAGCGAACCACGAGTAGGGCTGCTTGCCGGCCACGTCGGCCGTCCCGGTCTTGCCGGCCACCGGGAACCTGTCCAGGGGAAAGCCGAGGAACGCCGAGGAGGCCGTTCCGCGTTGGGGCACCCCCGTGAGCGAGTCGCGGATGAACCTGACCGTCCGCCTGGGGAGCGGGATCCGGCCCTCTCGCTTCGGGGGGATCCGGCCGCCTGGGGTGCCGTCGGGGTTCTGGATCCGGTAACCGAGCCGCGGGGCCCACAGCGTTCCGCCGTTGGCGATCGCCGAGTAGGCCGTGGCGAGCTGCATCGGGGTGGTCAGCATGAAGCCCTGGCCGATGGACATGTTGATGTAGTCGCCGGGGAGCCATTGCCGTTCGTCGGGGTGGAACACCCTCGGCTCCCGCCTGACCAGCGCCAGCTTGAACTCCGGCGTGGGGAGGCGGCCCGACAGCTCCGCCGGGAGATCGATCCCGGTGTCCCGGCCGAACCCCATCGCGCCGAGCTCCTTCTCCATGAGCTCGTTCGGTTTCGGCGGGTCGCGGTGGATCGAACGGTAGTACGAGACCCAGTAATCCCACCCGAACTGGTAGAAGACCGTATCGCAGGAGATGACCAGCGCTTGCGGCAGCGAGATGGTCCCGAAGTTGACCGGGGCCCAGTTGTGGAACACCGTCCCCGACGTGTCCCCCGGCGCCGTGTACTGGGCCGGGCAGCTGTAGGACCCGTTCGGGTGGGCGAAGCCGTCCTTCAGCGCGGCCAGGGCGACGAACGGCTTGAACGTCGATCCGGGTGGATATGAGGCCTGGATCGCCCGGTCCAGCAGCGGAAGGCTGTGGCTGGGTGCCGGGCAGTGCTTCTCCCGGAACCCGCACAGGTCGAGGCTGTGGGCCTCGTTCGTGGTCAGGCCACCATTCCAGATCGCCGGGTCGTAGGAAGGATTGGAGGCCATCGCCAGGACCTGGCCGTTGTTCGGGTCCATGACCACCACCGCGCCGGCGGTCGCCTTCAGCCGGCCGGCCACCTTCTCGGTGGTCTGCCTGGCCGCCTGGATGCCGAGCTGGAGACTCCGCTCGGCCAGCTTCTGGACTCCGATGTCGATGGACAGCTCGAGGTTGTCCCCGGGCTTGGGCGGGATGACCCCGAAGTCCTCGTCCAGGACCCTCCCCTGGGCGTTGACCTGGATCTCCCTGGTGCCCCGCCTGCCGTGAAGCTCCTTCTCGTACGTGGCCTCGACCCCCGCCTTCCCCACGACCTCGCCGGCACGGTAGCCCCGGAACGCTCCCTCCTTCAGCTGGTCGCTCGAGATCTCTCCCACATAGCCGAGGATGTGGGCGGCCAGGTCCCCGTTCGGGTAGTCGCGAAGGGCGGCCAGCTCGTAGCTCACCCCGGGGAACATCTCGGGATGCTCCCGAATGTAGAACACCTTCTCCTTGGCCACGTCCTCGGCCACCGGGATGGGCTGGTACGGGAGATAGCGCTGGCTGTCCAGCCGGTCCAGGATGTCCCCCACCGGCACGCCCAGGAGCTTCGACAGCCGGAACAGGACCTCGTCCTCCCGCCCCGCCATCTCCTTGCGGTCGACCAGCACCACCGTGGACGCGCGGTTCCCGACCAGCACCTTGCCGTTACGGTCGAGGATGAGGCCCCGGAGCGGCTCGATGGGGACGGTCCGGACCTGGTTCTGCGAGGCCTGGATGCTGAACTGGTCGGTGGCCAGCACCTGCAGGAACCACAGCCTGGTGGTGAGGGCGGCGAACATGAACACGACCAGCCCCGCGAGGACCTTCAGCCTGATCCGGGTCCTGGACTCGGTCATGGGATCACCCTCACCATCGGAACACCTTGCGGGCCCGGGACGACTCGGCCACCCGCCGGACCAGCGGGAACAACAGGGGCGTCAGCACCGCGTTGTACAAACCGGTCAGGAGCGCGATCCGTACCAGGTAGCCGAACCCCACGTCCAGCTGCCCGAGCAGGAAGGACACCATCCCGTAGAACAGGACGCCGGCCACGGTGGCGCTCCCCACCAGGCCGACCGGCAGCACCGGGCTGGGGCTGGTGATGTATTGCCGGAGCATCCCCACCGAGTAGCCGACCAGCGTGAGGGTCAGGGCAGTGATGCCCTTCGGCTGGTTCAGCAGGAAGTCCTCCGCCATGCCTCCGACGAACCCGGCCAGCGACCCCGACGATGGCCCCTCGAGAAAGGCCAGCACGATCGTGACCAGGAACACGAGGTCCGGCTTGGCCCCTCCCAGCTTGATCTGGGCCAGCAGCGTCGACTGCAGGAGCAGGGCGGTCAGGACGACAGCGGTCCATGAGATGGTCCGTCGCACCGCGCCAGTCTAGCCGTGCCTGTTGGCCCGCTTGCCGGTGATCACGTCGACGAACTCGAGGGAGGAGAAGTCGACGGCGGGGCGCACGAGGATGGACTTGGTAAGGCTGCCCGGGCGCGTGTACTCGGAGGACACGAACCCGATCAGGATCTCCGGAGGGTACAGGCCGCCCTGGTAGCCAGACGTCACCACCTGTTCGTTCGCCGACACGGTGGCCTCCGGATTCACCAGGTCCATCGAAAGTGGCCGGGCCCGCTGCCCCGTCACCAGGCCCGTCTCTCCCGATCCGGCCAGCCTGGCGGCGACCGCCGAGCGGGGGTCGATGACCAGCATGACCTTGCTCCAGTGCGACGCGACCTGGATCACGTTGCCCACCAGGCCCTCGCCCGCCACCACCGGCATGTAGGCCTTGACGCCGTCCGAGGAGCCCCGGTCGATGGTGACCGTCCATTCGAAGTTGCTCACGCTCTCTCCGACCACCCGCGCGGCCACGCCCTTCAGCCCCAGACTCTGCTGCAGCTTGAACAGCGCCTGGAGCCGAGCCAGCTCCCGCTGGGTCGAGACGCTCTTGCTCGACTGGGCCCGAATGCGTTCGTTCTCCGCCCGGAGCGCACGGTTGTCCGATTCGAGCGAACCGACGTGCGCCAGGCCGCTGAAGAACGACGCCACCGGGTGGAAGGCCCGGGACACGCCCGACTGGAGCGGCGCGATCACGGTGAGCGCGATCTTCGACCCGGCCGACTCGAACGGCCCGTTGCGGCCTCCCCGGAAGTCGATGGTGATCGTGATGAGGCTCGCCATCACGAGGCTCATCACCAGCACGCGCGTGCTCCGGGTGCGCCGGTAGAGCGCCACGGCGAACCCCTAGCGCCGGCTGGAGGAGACCAGCACCCGCTTCAGGACCTCGAATTCCTCGAGGCACTTCCCCGAACCGACCGCCACGCAGGACAGGGGGTTCTCGGCCACGTGGATGGGCATGCCGGTCTCGTGCTTCAACCGCTCGTCCAGCCCCTTGAGCAGGGCGCCGCCTCCGGTGAGGACCATCCCCCGGTCCATGATGTCGGCGGCCAGCTCGGGCGGGCACCGGTCCAGCGTGTTCTTGACCGCGTCGACGATGGCGTTGACCGGCTCCTCGATCGCCTTGCGAACCTCCTCGGCGGTGATGTGGATCGTCTTGGGCAGGCCGCTGACCAGATCCCGGCCCTTGATCTCGGCGATCATATCGTCCGGCGTGGGCCAGGCCGATCCGACGGCGAGCTTGATCGCCTCGGCGGTTCGCTCCCCCAGGGCCAGCGAATACTCCTTCTTGACGTGTTGGATGATCGACTCGTCCAGCTCGTCGCCGCCCACCCGCATCGAGGTCGAGGTGACCACCCCGCCTAACGAGATGATGGCCACCTCAGTGGTGCCGCCCCCGATGTCCACCACCATATTCCCGGTGGGCTCGTGGATGGGGAGGCCGGCGCCGATGGCCGCGGCCATGGGCTCCTCGATGATGTAGGCGGACCTGGCCCCGGCCGAGATCGTGGCCTCCTCCACGGCCCGCTGCTCGACCCCGGTGATCCCGGACGGCACGCACACCACGACCCGAGGCTTGGCCATCCACCTGCGGAGATGCACCTTCTGGATGAAGTAGCGGAGCATCTTCTCGGTGATGTCGAAGTCCGCGATCACGCCGTCCTTGAGCGGCCGGATTGCCCGGATGTGCGACGGCGTGCGGCCGATCATGCGCTTCGCCTCGGACCCCACCGCCAGGATGGCCCCGTTGGCGGTGTTCACCGCGACCACGCTGGGCTCGTTCAGCACGATACCGCGCCCACGCACGTACACCAGCGTGTTCGCAGTGCCGAGGTCGACCGCCATGTCCCTGCCCAGCAGACCGGTGAATCCGTCGGCCTTGGGGGGAGTTTTGGCGTCGACGTTCGAGAGCCAGCCTCGGGACATCGCGCTCCTTTGTACAGTGGAACAGGCCGTCTGGCAACCCGTCTATCCTGCTAATTCGGCCAATTGGCCAACGAAACTCCATACCTGTACGGCAGATTGAGAGATGGTTGTAACCAACAGCGCGGGAACCGGGTCTAGCCTCCACGTGAGGCTATCGTGGGCTCGCCACTCCGGCTCGCCCGCGAAGCGTATCCTCGACTCCTCCTCATGAACGGACCCGACATGATCGAACCCGGTGCTACCAGGGTTGCCGTGCTGTTCCCCGGCCAGGGGTCGCAGTTCCCGGGCATGGCAGACCCGTGGCTGGAGCACCCGGCGGGCAAGGAGCTGCTCGAACGGGCGTCGGCCGTGCTCGGATGGGACATCGGCGAGCGCAGCCGCGATCCGGAGGCCATCGAACTCACCCAGGTGGTCCAGCCCGCCGTGTTCGCCTGCGACCTCGCGGCCTTCGCCGTGCTGCAGGCCGAAGGGGTGCCCTGCCACGCCGCGGCCGGACACTCCCTCGGCGAGTACGCGGCCCTGGTCGCCTCGGGCGCGGTGGACTTCGAGCTGGGCCTCGCCGCGCTGGCCGCCAGGGCAGAGGCCATGGGCGTGGCCTCGCGGGACAACCCGGGTGCCATGACCGCGCTCATCGGGCTCTCGCCGGACCAGGCCAGGGAGGTCTGCGAGGTCGCCGGGCGTGGCGACGTCCTGGCCGTGGCGAACGAGAACGGTCCCAAGCAGATCGTGGTGTCCGGGTCGGTGGCCGCGGTTCAGCGGGCGGAGGAGCTGGCCCGGACCCGAGGGGCCAAGGCCGTCAGGCTCCAGGTCGCGGGCGCCTTCCACTCCCCTCTCATGCAGCCCGCTCTCCAGCCGGTGCGTGACGCCATCGCCCGGATCGACTTCCGGGCCCCTGCCTTCACCCTGGTGCCGAACGTGAGCGCCAGGCCCACCACGAACCCCCTGGTGCTCCGAGACCTCCTGTCGCGCCACCTGGTGTCTCCCGTGAGGTGGGAGGCGTCCATGCGGGCCATGGGCGAGCTGGGCATCTCGTGGTTCCTGGAGGCGGGGCCCGGCGACGTTCTTGGTAAGCTCGCTCGCCGAGCCGTACCGGGGAGCACCGTCCGGCAGATCGGCTCGCCCGAGGAAGCCGTCAACGTCGCCGCCGAGCTCAGGCGGCACGACCACCCGCCACGGGAGGATCGGCCATGAACGCCCCGACGAGCGTTTCGCTCCGGCAGGAACCGCTCCAGGAGACGATCGGCGAATCCGGCGGGCTCGGGTTCCGGCTGATCGTGGCTTCGATCGCGGGGCGGATCCGCCATCTCCCTCCGGCCCGGTTCCACGATGGGGAGGAGTGGGTCTCGCCGGGCCAGCCGGTGGCGGTGATCGAGCAGGGCAACGTGGTGGACACGGTCGAGTCCCCGGTCGAGGCCCGGGTGGCCGGGGTCCTGGTCCGCGACGGCGAGCCGGTGTTGAAGGGCCAGCCGATCGTCTGGCTGGACGAGTCCCCCCGCCGGGCCGAACCCGGCGGCGAAGGCGCGACGCCGTGACCGAGCGGCACGCCCGCATCACCGGGGTCGGATCGGCCCTTCCCGACCGGAGGGTTCCGAACTCCTACTTCGAGTCGATGGTCGACACCTCCGACCAGTGGATCCAGGAGCGCACCGGCATTCGCGAGCGGCGGTTCGCATCCGAAGGGGAGACCACGTCCACGCTGGCCGCGGAAGCCGTCGCCAGGGCCCTTGAGTCGGCCGGCGTTCGGCCGGACTCGGTCGACCTCATGATCGTCGGGACCTGCACCCCCGACCGTCCGCTGCCGTCGGCCGCCGCGTTCATCCAGGCCCGCCTGGGCATGACGTGTCCGGCGTTCGACCTCAACGCAGCGTGCGCGGGGTTCGTGTACGGCCTCTCGGTGGGCGGCGCCCAGATCCGGGCCGGGGCCGCCGACCGGGTGGTGGTGGTAGGCGCCGAGGTGCTCTCCAGGGTGCTCAACATGACGGACCGGACCACGTGCGTGCTGTTCGGCGACGGGGCGGGAGCGGCGGTGCTGGAGCCCGGCGACGAGCCCGGCCTGATCGAGTCCCGGCTTGCCCTGGACGGGACCCAGGCCGAGCTGCTCACGATCCGCGCCGGTGGGACGGAGGAACCCACCACGGAGGAGGCCGTCCGGCAGCTTCGGACGAAGATCCACATGTCCGACGGCCAGGCCGTGTTCCGCCAGGCGGTTGTGGCGATGGCAGAGGCGTGCCGGGAGCTG
The DNA here is from genome assembly GCA_036395815.1 of Actinomycetota bacterium. Lineage (GTDB taxonomy): Bacteria > Actinomycetota > UBA4738 > UBA4738 > UBA4738 > DASWCX01. The sequence goes on from DASWCX010000446.1 coordinate 15,155, forward strand.
CTGGACAAGGCGGGCCTGGCGGCGTCGGACCTGGACGCGGTGATCGCTCATCAGGCCAACGCGCGGATCATCGCCGCGGTCGGCAAGCGGCTGGGCATCGAGCCGGCCAAGCTCTACCTCGACATCGCGGAGGTGGGGAACACGTCG
>DASWCX010000447.1:0-1717 GCA_036395815.1 Actinomycetota bacterium
GCGCAGGAGCTGGTCGGCGGTCAGCGCCGGAAGCTGGGCCTCGGCGTCCTCGTCCAGGCTGTCGTCCCGCCCTTCGAAGTACACCCGGCGGAACCCGTCGAACTTCAAGGTCTGGCCGGTCGCCCGGAGGAGGTACGACCCCGCCCCGTCCCGGGGCTCGGCCGGCTCGGCCCCGACGTCCACCGACACCTGGTCGAACCTGGCCTCCTGCATCTGGGACGCCACCGTTCGCTGCCAGATCAGCCGGTAGAGCCGAGCCTGGTTGGGGTCCAGGACGTTCTGCAGCTGGTCGGGATGGCGCCGGGCGCTGGTGGGGCGGATGGCTTCGTGCGCCTCTTGGGCCCCGCGCTGCTTCTTTCGATACCGGCGGGGCTCCGGGAGCGCGTACTCCTTCCCGAACTGATCTCGAACCACGTCGGACAGCTCGCGGAGGGCCTGGTCGGCCACGTTCACCGAATCGGTTCTCATGTACGTGATCAGCCCGACCTGTCCTTCGCCCGGGATGTTGATCCCCTCGTACAGGCGCTGGGCGACCTGCATGGTCTTCTTGGCCGAGAACCCGAGCTTCCGGGCAGCCTCCTGCTGGAGGGTGGACGTGGTGAACGGGGGAGCCGGGGTCCGTTTGACCTCTCGTTGCCGAACTTCCAGGACGCGATAGGCCGCCCCGCGCAGCCGTTCGACGTGGGCCTCCGCCTCCTCGCGAGTGGACAGGACCAGGCCCTTCTTGTCGGGGGAGGCGGCGAGCTTCTCCTCCCCCACCTGCACCAGCCGAGCAAGGAATGGCGCGTCCTGGTCGGTCGGCGAGAGGCGGGCGTCGACGCTCCAGTACTCGGTGGCGACGAACGCTTCGATCTGGCGCTCCCGGTCCACGATCAGCCGGAGCGCCACCGACTGCACGCGGCCGGCCGAGAGGTCCCACCGCTTCAGCCCCTTCTGCAGCAGGGGCGACAGCTCGTACCCGACGATCCGGTCCAGGATCCGCCTGGTCTGTTGGGCGTTCACCAGGTCGAAATCGATCCGGCGGGGCACCCGGAACGCCTCCTGCACCGCGTCCCTGGTGATCTCGGTGAAGGTGACGCGGTTGGCCGCCCGAGGGTCGGCGCCGATCGACTCGGCCACGTGCCAGGCGATGGCCTCGCCCTCCCGGTCGAAGTCGGTGGCCAGCCACAGGCCGGCCGCTCGCTTGTACGCCTTCTTCAGGTGGTCGACCGTGTCCTGTTTCTCCTGGGGCACGACGTAGAGCGGGCGGAAGTCGTCCTCGAGGTCCACCCCCATGTCCTTCACGGGCAGATCGCGGACATGGCCCTTGCTCGCGGCCACCTGATAGTCCGAGCCCAGGTACCGCTCCAGGGTCTTCGCCTTGGTCGGCGACTCCACGATCACCAGTTGTTTCGCCATCGCAACGTTCTTCCTTCTTGAGGGGGATTTCGGGCGCCGGCGCGCCCAACTGTACGCCATGGCGCGGACCTCACCGGGAAGTCCCCGCCTCTACAGGACAGAACATCTCCATGTTCCCCGGGCCGTACGCGTCGGCTTCGCTGGTACCCTCAGCCCGCCATTTCGTGCGGCCATCCGCCGGGAGCCAGCGTGACGCATTTCGTGGTGGACAACGTCGTCAGGTTCGGATACGTGGCCGTCTTCGTCCTCATGGTCGCGGAGTCGGCCTGCATCCCCATACCGAGCGAAGTCACCATGCTCTTCGGCGGTGCCCTGACCA
>DASWCX010000448.1:0-1552 GCA_036395815.1 Actinomycetota bacterium
CCCACGGCGCCGCCGCATCCGGCGGATGTGGTCGGACCCCGCCCGCCAGGCCCCGACGAAGTGCTCGTCGAGGATCGACAGGGCGATGTTGGCCAGCAACGGCGAGATGATCCCCCTTGGGGCGTGCCGGTGGCCGTGTCCCGCTCCACCCCGTCCTCGGAGAGGACGCCGGCTTTGAGGAACGCCTTCACCAAGCCCAGGACCCGCTTGTCCCCGATCCTTCGGCGCACCCGGTCCATGAGGGCCCGATGGTCGATGGAGTCGAAGCACGCCTCGATGTCCCCCTCCAGCACCCACTCGTAGTTACGGGTGCCGGTCGTCAGGTGAACCATCTCGGCCACGGCGTCGTGGGCCCGGCGCCTCGGGCGGAAGCCGTAGGAGCACGGCTCGAAGTCCGCCTCGAAGATCGGCTCGAGCACCAGCTTGAGGGCGGCCTGGACCACCCGGTCCCGCACCGTGGGAATCCCGAGGGAGCGGAGCTTGCCGCTCCGCTTTGGGATGTGCCGCTCCCGGACCGGGAGCGGGCGAAAGGTGCGAGCCTTGAGGTCCTCCCGAAGGTCGGCCAGGAACGCCTCCTCCCCCCGCACGGTCCGGATGTAGGAGGCGGTGTTCCCGTCCACCCCGGCCGTGCGGGACCCTCGGTTGCCCCGGACCCGGCTCCACGCAACCACCAGGAAGGCCGGGTCGCACACGAGGTTGTACAGGTCAACGAACCGACGATGAGGGTCGTCGGTGGCCCATTGGTGCAGCTTCGTCTGGATGTGCAGTACCCGTCGTCCGGCCTCGGAGAGGTCGGGCCACGGCGCGCCGGTGTTCACCGGCGACCTCCTGCTGTTCCGGTCCGAAGACTGCGGAGTCGCTGGGTCCCTTCGCCATGTGGCCGGCTTTCCCGGCCTCGGACTACTACGGACCCTCCGCCCCGTCGCCGAGCCATCAGCTGACGGCGAGCCTTCCCGCTCCCGGCCCGGGAGGCCGGGAGGGTGGGGACTCGGCGACGGTTCCCACGTTCACCACCAACCGGTCGACGGCCTCGGTGCCCAGCTCTTCCCCTGCAGCCTCGCCACGGGTACGCCGCAGTCCTTCCCCGTGGCCTCCTGGCCGGCCACCACAACCGGCGTCGGAGTCGCCCGTCCCCGGGCGTGCGCTGCCGTCCGGCCCACATCCGCCAGGTTCGAGCCGGCGCCGCTCCTTGAGGGGGTTCCATCGCTGGTTTCTTCGTCGTACACCTCTCCGTCTCGCTTGCCGGACCCGGGCCGTCTGGCAGTGCCGGCCCGTCCCGTCGTTGTCGAGGCTGCTTCCCACCTTCCCCCTCGCCTCCGGGGTCAGGCTGCCTCCAGCTTCACCGGGCTGCTGCGACAGCCCGGAGGCGGAGCCCTTTTCACCTCCGCTCGGTCGTGTGGCGCCTCGTGGCGCACGTGGTGGCGCCGGCACAGCAGCACCAGGTTCGACAGGTCGGTTCGTCCCCCGTCGGTCCAGTGGATCACGTGGTGGGCGTCACACCACGACGCCGGACGATCACACTCGGGGAACGTGCAGTGGTGATCCCTGACCA
>DASWCX010000449.1:0-1635 GCA_036395815.1 Actinomycetota bacterium
CGTGAAGAGCGGGATGGCTGCGTGGAGGATCCGAGCCGACCGGGAACGGGGGCGGGGGCGGTAGCGATGGCGGTACGGACCGAACCTCGCGTGCTGGCGGGCGCTCGCCGCGCCGTGGGGCGGTCGCGCGACCATCTCCTGTCGCTCCAGCACCCGGAGGGGTGGTGGAAGGGCGAGCTCGAGACGAACGTGACCATGGACGCCGAAGACCTCTTGCTCCGCCAGTTCCTGGGCATCCGGACTCCCAAGGAGACCCGACTGGCCGCCAACTGGATCCGCTCCCAGCAGCGGACGGACGGAGCGTGGGCGAACTTCCATAGGGGGCCTGCCGATCTCTCGACCACCATCGAGGCCTACGTCGCCCTCCGACTGGACGGGGATGACCCGACCGCTTCGCACATGGCCCGTGCCCTCGACTACATCCGGGGCCGCGGGGGGTTGGAGAGGGCTCGGGTGTTCACCCGCATGTGGCTGGCGCTGTTCGGGGAGTGGTCGTGGGATCGGATCCCGGCCCTCCCGCCCGAAGCCATCTTCCTGCCCGAGTGGTTCCCGCTGAACATCTACGACTTCGCCTGTTGGGCCCGACAGACCATCGTGGCTTTGACGGTGGTGGGCGCCCATCGGCCGGTCCGGCCCCTGGGGTTTCCTTTGGACGAGCTGAAAACTGGCGCTGGCGGGCCTCGCCAAGAACCGCTCTCCACGTGGCGCGGGCGCTTCCAGCGCATGGACCGCGCGCTGCATGTGTACGAGCGCTTCCCCTCCAGGCGCCTCCGCGGGCTGGCGCTGGCACGAGCCACCGAGTGGATCAGCCGCCGGCAGGAGGAGGATGGAAGCTGGGGCGGGATCCAGCCGCCCTGGGTGTACTCCCTGATCGCGCTGAACCTGATGGGGTACCCGCTCGACCACCCGCTCCTGAAAGCGGGGTTCGAGGGGCTGGACCGCTTCACGATCGTGGACGGCGAGGTTCGCCGTCTGGAGGCGTGCCAGTCTCCGGTGTGGGACACCGCCCTGGCTGCGATCGGTCTGGTCGATGCCGGGGTATCCCCGGACCATCCCGCCTTGCTCAGGGCCACCGAATGGCTGCTCCGCGAAGAGATCCGGGTGAAGGGCGACTGGGCGGTGCGCAGGCCGGACCTCCCTCCGGGCGGCTGGGCCTTCGAGTTCGCCAACGACAACTACCCCGACATCGACGACACTGCCGAGGTTGTGCTGGCCCTTCGGCGTGTGGCTCCAGGCTACCCGGACAAGGCCGGCCTCGAGTCCGCGGTCGATCGTGGCGTTCGCTGGATCCTGGGTATGCAGTCCTCAGACGGCGGGTGGGGGGCCTTCGACGCCGACAACACTCGAACGCTGTGCCGGGAGCTGCCGTTCTGCGACTTTGGCGAGGTCATCGACCCGCCGAGCGCCGACGTGACGGCCCATGTCGTGGAGATGCTCGCCTGGGAGGGCGGGGCGGAGGAACGAGCCACCAGACGGGGCCTGTCATGGCTGGCCAGGAACCAGGAGCACGACGGATCGTGGTTCGGGCGATGGGGCGCAAACCACGTGTACGGCACGGGCGCGGTGATCCCGGCCGCGATCGCCGCGGGCATCCCGAAAGAGGATCCGAAGATCCGAGCCGGCGTCAGGTGGCTA
>DASWCX010000450.1:0-17913 GCA_036395815.1 Actinomycetota bacterium
GGCCGGCCAGAACGTCTCGAGGGCAAAGACCATGCCCTCCTCGATGACCTCGGGGTGCTCCAGCGAGACCAGCCGGCTGAAGATGGGCTTCTCCCAGATGGACAGGCCGACGCCGTGTCCGTACTGCAGGGCGAACGCCGCTTCCTCGTTCGGGAACCCGAACTCCTCGGCCCGGGGCCACCGGCTGACCACGTCGGCGGTGGTCACGCCCGGGCGGATCATCGAGATGGCCTCGTCCAGGATGCCGCGGCACCGTCGGTAGGCGTCGATCATCGCCGGCGAGGCGCTCCCCACCGCGAACGTCCGGTAGTAGCAGGTCCGGTAGCCGTTGTAGGCGTGCAGGATGTCGAAGTAGGCGGGGTCGCCGGGCCGGAGCATGCGGTCGGTGAACACGTGGGGATGCGGATTGCACCGGTCCCCCGAGATGGCGTTCACGCCCTCGACGTGCTCCGAGCCCAGGTCGTGCAGGACCTTCGTGACGAGGCCGACGCACTCGTTCTCACGCATCCCGGGGCGCATGGCCGTGTACAGCTCGTGGTACGCGGCGTCGACCATCGCGCACGCCGTGTTCAGCAGCGTGACCTCGTCGGCGGTCTTGATCTTGCGGGCCTCCAGCATGAGCTGCTGGCCGTCCACCACCGTGAGGCCGGCCGCCTCGAGGGCCCGGAGCACCGGGATCTCCGCCACGTCCACGCCGAGCGGATCGTCGCCCAGGCCCCGCTCCTCCAGCTCCGCCTTGATCTTGCGGGCCACGTCGGCGGCCTGGTCGACCTTCGGGTTGATCGCACCCCGGAGGGTCGAGATCCCGGCCCGGGACCGCTCGCCGAGCCAGGGGCTGTACAGCTGGTGGTGGCGCGCCGCCGAGCCGAAGTCCCACAGGATCGGCTCGTCCCCCTGGGGCAGCAGCGCGAACCGCACCAGCTTGTCCATGGCCCACGTGCCGATGTGGGTCGCCGTGACGTACCGGATGTTGTTCATGTCGAAGCACAGGAGGGCCCCCAGCTCCGACTCGTCCAGCAGGCGCTTCACCCGGGACAGGCGCTGCCCCCGCAGCCGCTCGTAGTCGACCCGCGCCTCCCAGTCGACCGCCATCACGCCCCAGGACCGTGCAGTCGTCATGGGCTCACCCCTTCCTCCCGAGCAGCTCGCGGGCCGCGGCGGCCACCGTCTCCGGCGTGGGGACGGTCACGTCCTCGAGTACGGGCGAGAACGGGATGGGGACGTCGCGGGCCCCCATCCGCCTCACCGGCGCGTCGAGCCAGTAGAAGGCGCCGTCGGCGATGACGGAAGCCAGCTCGGCGGTTACGCCGTACCCCTCGTACCCCTCGTCGATCACGATGGCGTGACCGGTCTTCCTCGCCGAGGCGATCAGCGCCTCGCGGTCCAGGGGCAGCGTTGTGCGGGGGTCCACGACCTCCGCGGAGACGCCCTCGGCCTCGAGGAGGTCGGCCGCTTCCAGGGCCACGTACACCATGCTGGTGGTGGCCACGATCGTGACGCCCGACCCCTCCCGCTTGACCTCCGCCACTCCGAGGGGGATCACGAAGTCGTCCCCGGGGGGAACCGGCCCCTTGGTCTGGTACATCATCTTGTCCTCGAACACGACGACGGGGTTGTCGTCGCGGATGGCCGCCTTCAGGAGGCCCTTCGCGTCGGCGGGGGTGGCGGGGAGGGCGACCTTCAGCCCGGGGACGTGGCTCACCCAGGCGTGGAGGCTCTGGCTGTGCTGCGCCGCGGACCGGCGGGTCGCCCCCAGCGTGGTCCGCACGACCATGGGGACCTTGAGCTTCCCGCCGGACATGTAGTGGACCTTGGCCGCCTGATTCGCCACCTGGTCCATGGCCAGGGTCATGAAGTCGCCGAACATGATGTCGACCACCGGTCGCATCCCGGTCATCGCGGCGCCCACCGCCACGCCGGTGATGCCGGCCTCCGAGATGGGCGAGTCCACCACACGCTCCGGGCCGAACTCCTGCACGAGCCCGGACAGCACCTTGAACGGGGTGCCCGCCTCGGCGACGTCCTCGCCGACGATGAACACCCGCTCGTCGGCCCGCATCTCCTCGGCCAGGGCCTCGTTCACGGCCTGGGCGAATGTCAGCTCGCGTTCGGCAGCGGCGGGTTCCTCGGTCCGGACCTCGCTACGCGTAGACGTCCTGGTCCACCTCCTCAGCGTCCGGGTAGGGCGCGGCCAGCGCGAACTCCACGCCGGCGGACACCTCCTCCTCGGCCTCCCGCTCCAGGCGCTCGAGCGCCTCGCGATCCGCGGCGCCTCGCTCCATGATCCAGTCGGCCATCAGCCGCACGGGGTCGCGGTTGGCCTTCCAGTCCTCCTCCTCCTCCTTCGACCGGTAGTACGCCCGGTCCACGTCGCCGACGTGGTGTCCGAACCACCGGTAGGTCATGCACTCGAGGAAGGAGGGACCGTCGCCGCCGCGAGCCCGTTCGACTGCCTTGCGGGCTGCGGCGTTCACTGCGCGGACGTCCTGGCCGTCGACGACCTCGGCGGGGATGCCGAACGCCGAGGCCCGAGCGGTGACCTCGCCCGCCGTGGTCTCGGTGTAGGGCGTGTACTCGTTGTAGAGGTTGTTCTCGCAGACGAAGACGACCGGGAGCTTCCACAGCGAGGCCATGTTCATGACCTCGTACAGCACGCCCTGGCCGAGGGCCCCCTCGCCGAAGAAGCACACGGAGACCTGGCCGGAGCCGCGCATCTTCGCCGACAGGGCCGCCCCCGTGGCGATGCCGGTGCTTCCCGCGACGATCGCGTTCGCGCCGAGGTTGCCGGTGTCCGGGTCGGCGATGTGCATGGAGCCGCCCTTGCCCCGGCAGTACCCGGCCTCCTTGCCTAGCAGCTCCGCGAACATCCGGTCCACCTTCGCCCCCTTGGCCAGGCAGTGGCCGTGCCCGCGATGCGTGCTGGTGATGTAGTCGTCGCGGCGGAGGACCGAGCACACGCCGACCGCCACCGCCTCCTGGCCCACGTAGAGATGGGCCAGGCCCGGCATCTTGGCCCCGAGGTACAGCTGGTTGACGTGCAGCTCGAAGTGGCGGATGCGGAGCATGGCCGCGTACATCTCGAGCGCGTCCTCGGCGGGGAGCTCGGCGCCAGCCGCCGTGCCAGCGGTCGCCGTTCGAATGCGCGGTTCCTCCGCCCGATCGACGCGCTGCCGCTCCGCGGTCATTGGTCGACTCCCGACAGATGCGCCAGGACGCGGAACAGCACCGCGAAGTCCTCCTTGTCGAGGCCCATGGCCCGGGCCGAGGTGAGCAGCTCGTTCACGACGGCGGTCGTGGGAAGCGGGACGTCGAACTCCCGGCCCGACTCCAGGGCCAGCAGCATGTCCTTCTGCATCATGTTGACGTCGAACCACGCCTCGTCCGGCATCTCCAGCACGAACGGGCCGCGGTACCGCACCATCGGGGACGCGATCACGCTGTTCAGCAGGACCTCGACGGCCTTCTCCCGGGCGATTCCCCCCTTCTCCGCGAGGAGCACCCCCTCGCTGAACGCGGTCATCTGGACGGCCAGGCTGAGGTTCGAGGCGATCTTCATGAGGACGGCCTGTCCGTTCCCGCCGACGTGGGTGACCTTCGGCCCGATGTCCTCGAGCACGGGGCGGGCCCGCTCGAAGGCGTCGGGGTCGCCGCCCACCATGATCGAGAGGTTCCCCTGCTCGAGCGTCAGGACGCTGCCCGACACGGGAGCGTCGAGCATCTGGGCTCCCCGCTCGGCCACCCGGCCGGCGAGCTCCCGGCTGGCGGCCGGGCTCACCGTGCTCAGGTCCACGTAGAGTTTGCCGGGACCCAGGCCGGCGACGACGCCGTCCGGACCCTCCGTGATCGCCGCCAGGGCGTCGGTGTGGGTGACCATGCTCAGCGTCACGTCCGCGGCCTCGGCCACCTCCCGCGGGGTGTCGGCCCACCGCAGCCCCTCGGCCACCAGCCAGTCTGCCTTCGACCTGGTGCGGTTGTGGCCCGTGACGGTATGGCCGGCCTCGATGAGGCGCTTGGCCATCCGCCCCCCCATGGTCCCGAGCCCGACGAACCCCAGCTCAGCCACGGGAGGCCTCCTCCGGCGCCCGGCCGTTTAGCATGCCGAGGGCCTCGCCGATCTCGTGCTCGACCCGCAGGATGTGCTCCCGCATCCGCGCGCGGGCCTCGTCGGGCCTCCCCGCGGCCACCGCGTCGAAGATGGCCGCGTGCTGCTCCGCGGAGCGCTGTGGGCTTCCGGGGACCTCGTAGATCGAGACCAGGGCCCGGCGCATGATGTCGCGGATGGCCTGCATCATGTGCGAGGCGATCCGGTTCCGGGTCGCCTCCACGACCGCCATGTGGAACTGGATGTCGCCTCCCACGTAGCGCTCGCGGGAGCCCATCCCCCGGCGCATCTCCTCGAGCGCCGAGGTCATCCGGTGCATGTCCTCCTCGGTCCGCCGCTCCGCCGCGAGGCCGGCCGTCTCGACCTCGAGGATCTTGCGGACCTCGAAGAGCTCCCGCATGTCGCCGTCACGCGTCGCGACGAGCAGCGCGAGCGACTGGTTCAGCGGGTTGCGGTTCCGGGCCACCACGAACACCCCGTGGCCGACCGACTCGATGACGCCGCGGGATTCCAGCGTGCGGAGCGCCTCGCGGATGGAGGACCGGCCGACCGCGTACTGCTCGGCCAGAACCCGCTCCGTGGGGAGGCTGTCTCCGGGCTTCAGGCGGCCACCCGCCACGTCCTCGAGGACGCGTTCCGCCACGAGCTCGTACAGCTTGCGCCGCACGATGGGCCGAGGCTCTTCGAGATCCGGGTCGACCAAGTCGGCTCCGTCAGTTCCGTGTCGTGTCGACCGACCGTCCTCAGACGATCTGACTCTCAGACCAAAGATGAACGAGGCCTCGCCGACCTGTCAAACGGGGTGCATCGTCGATGCCCGGTATCTCCCGTTCCGAGAGTGGGCCATATCGCGCCACGGATGGCTCAGCGAGGAACCGTTCACTTCGGGAGCGGCGTTCCGACGACCCCACACCTCCAAGGCGCGCTCCATCGGGAACGGGCCAGGGGGGTCTGCGTCATCGGGGACCCGGCTCGAGTCCAGGAAGTTCGCGATGTGGGTCCGACCGGCCTCGGCTACTCCACCTTCTCGAATGCACGTGCTCGGTCCTCCTCTGGCCTGGGTGAGAAGCCACGGTCCTCCGGACGAGACCGTGACGTGCCCGGCGGAGCCTCCCGGTGCGGCTACTCGGCTTCCCGGCGGCTGACGACGAGCGCCCGGAGCCGGTGGGCGGTCCGATCGAGGAAGTCCTTCACCGCCGCCTCCGCGATCCGATGCAGCACGTCGCGATCGGGGGCGGTGCCGGCAGCCCCCAGGGGGAGCTGGTAGCGGGCGCTGATGGCCAGGTGCGTGCACTCGGGGCCGAGCCTCGCAACCTCGAGGTCCCCCTGCAGGAGCGGGAACAGGCCGCGGCCGCCGACAGCGGTCCAGGACAGCGGCAGGATCGTCCGGGATGCGCCGCGGACGGGTTCACGGATGTCGACCTCGACCCTGGTCGCCAGCTTGTATCCGTTCGCCCGCGCACCAACCTCGACGAACAGCGCCTCTCCGCGATCCTGGATGCCATGCGCCAGGCTCCGAAGCCAATCGGCGGGCACCGCCGTGAGCGCCCGCTCCGTCTCTCTGAACGGGAATGGGAGGTGGGTGTAATAGCGCACGAACATGTCTGCCAGCATGGGGGTACCTTCGCGCCCCTCGAAGTGACGGACGACCCCCGTCCGAGAGTCCGGATGGCCCCCGGGACAAGCGATGGCGAGCACTCGCTCATGGTCCTCCCGCGGCAGTTCGGTGGCACTGCCTCCTCACACGCCCGGCCGATGACCTCCCCATCCTGTCGTGCGAGGCGCGCCAGTGGACGCCACGTGCACACGGGCGGAGGCGCGCTACGCGACCGTGAAGGGGGCGAACATCCCTGCCCGGTAGTGATCGGACACGTTGCAGATCAGCACGTAGGCCCCGGGTTCGAGATCCACCGTCATCGACCCTCGTCGTCCGCGGCCAACACGTCCGTCTTGCCCACGCTCCCCTCCTCCGAGGCCACGCTGCCGTGCACCGGCAGCGAGTCGGGCGCCAGGGCGGTGCGGATGATCAGCAGATTGTGGCCCTCGACGCCGGCATTGCGCACGTCGAACGTCACGGGTCCACGGGGCGCCGTGGCGGCATCCGTCTCGATCGAATACTCATCCAGCGTCACGGTGACGGTCGTCGAGGAGGAGCCCGCTCCCGAGCCTGACGAACATGCCGCGGAGAACGCCGCCAGCCCGACCACCGCCGCCAGCGCCCCAGCCGCTGCCAACCGTCTCCGCATGATTGCCTCCTTCCCCGCCGGCTCAGGCCTCGGACGCCCCTTCCCGGGCGAGGGCCACGGCCTCCTCCACGCTCAGGGCCAGCCCCTCCTCCCACGCGCGCCGGGCCACGTCCTCCGGGAGGTGCTCGCGGGCCTCGGCGGCCGGGTCCCCCTCGAGCAGTCCGCCGATGGCCCCGGGAGGGCCGCCGACGCGCTCCTTGAGGGAGTCCGACGCGCCCGCGAGCCGGATCGCGTCCTCGTGACGGCCCTCCCAGAGCGCCAGGAACGCCAGATCGGTGAACGCGATGCCTATCCCCGTGGGGTTGTTGACCTCGCGAAACAGGTCCAGTGACTCGAGGGCGGCGGACCGGGCCTCCCGCAGGTGGCCCTCGCGGCCGTGGGCGAAGGCCAGCCACAGCAGGTCGAACGCGAGATGGAGGCGGTCCCCGAGCCGTCGCCAGATCGCCACGGTCTCCTCGAGCCGGTCGATCACCGGCCCCCAGTTGCCGGCCTGCGCGTCCTGCATCACCAGCATCGCCTGGACCTGGGCGATCCCGCGCTCGTCGCCGGAGTCGCGGAACAGCTCAAGGCTCTCGTCGAGCAACCGGCCCGCGGCTTCGAGGTCGTCGCCGGCCACGACGAACGCGAAGTTGTACAGGGCCTCCGCGATGGCGCGCGGATCGCCCAGCTCCCGCTCGATCGCCAGGGACTCCTCGTAGCAGGTCCCGGCCTGCTCCCGGTCCTGCTGCCACCAGGCGATCCCCCCCGCCCCGGTCAGGGCCTTGGCCCGGGCCGCCGTCCGGGCCCGTCCCGACGGTGTCGCCAGGAGCTCGTCGAACCACCGCCGTCCCTCGGCCAGGTGGCCGCGCTGCTGCCAGAACCGCCACAACGCGCCGGCGGCCTCCTGGGCCCGCTCGGCCTGGCCGGCCTCGATCGCCCACCGCAGGGCGGCGCGGATGTTCGCGTGTTCCTGGTCGCACCGGTCCAGCCATTCGACCTGGTCGTCGCCGGTGAGATGGGGTTCCGCCTCCAGGGCCAGGCCGAGGAAGTGCTCGCCGTGGCGCCGCCGGGTCACGTCGAGATCCCCGTCCGCCCGGAGCCGCTCCTGGCCGAACTCCCGGATGGTCTCCAGCATGGAGAACCGTGGGTCGCCCTCTGCGGCCTCGATCCTGCGGACCAGCGACATGTCCATCAGGCCCGCGAGCCCGCCCAGCGCATCCAGGCCGAGCTCCTCGGGATCGCAGACCGCCTCGGCCGACTCGAGCGTCCACCCCCCCCGGAACACCGACAATCGCGCGAACAGGCCCCGTTCCGCCGGCTCGAGCAGGTCGTGGCTCCAGGCGATGGCCCCCCGGAGGGTCCGCTGGCGCTCCGGAAGCGTCCGGCCGCCCGACGTGAGCAGGGAGAGGCTGTCCTGGAGCCGGGGCAGCATCTGCTCCGGCGTCAGGACCTTGGTCCGGGTGGCGGCCAGCTCGATGGCCAGGGGCAGCCCATCGAGCCGGGCGGTGATCTCCGCCACGGCCGGCGCGTTCCCCTCGGTCACCTGGAACCCGGGACGGACGGCGCGGGCCCGATCGGTGAACAGCTGAACCGCCTCGAAGCGGCGGAGCGTCAGGAGGTCAGGGAGGCGATCGAGATCGGGCGGTTCGAGGGGCGGCACCACGTACTCCTGCTCGCCCCGCAGGGACAGCACGATGCGTGAGGTGACCAGGACCCGCAGCTTGGGGGCCGCGGTGAGGAGCTCCTCGACCACCGGGCTCGCCTCCACCACCTGTTCGAAGTTGTCGACGACCAGGAGGAGCTCCCGGTCGCGCACGCGATCCTTCAACTCCTCGAGGATCGGACGCCCGGCCACCTCGGGGACCTCCAGGGCCCGGGCCAGGACCGATGGAACCAGCGCGGGGTCGCTCACCGAGGACAGGTCGGCGAAGAAGGCGCCATCCCGGTAATCGGGAAGGACCGCGGCGGCCACCTGCAGGGCCAGGCGGGTCTTCCCGGACCCTCCCGCGCCGGTCAGGGTGAGGAGCCTGGTCCGGGCGAGGAGTCGCCGGACCTCGGCGATGTCCTGGTCCCGGCCCACGAACGACGTCAGCGCGGCCGGGAGGTTGTTCGGCCTGGCATCGACGCTCCGCGGCGGGGGGAAGTCGGACTTCAGGCCCGCGACGACCAGCTCGTGCAGGTGCTCGGGATTGGCGATGTCCTTCAGGCGATGCTCCCCGAGGTCGCGGAGCGAGACCCCGTCGGGCAGCGAGTGCTCCACGAGTGCCCGGGTGGCGTTCGAGATCACGACCTGCCCGCCGTGCGCCGCGTCGGCGATCCGGGCGGTCCGGTTCACGTCGATGCCGACGTAGTCGTGCCCGCCGAGCACCCCCTCGCCCGTGTGGACCCCCATCCGGACCCGCACGGGCGCGCCGTGCGCCCAGTCGTGGGCGGCGAGGGCCCGCTGGGCGGCCACCGCCGCTCGGACCGCCCCCGGGGGGCTGCGGAACGCCACGAAGAAGGAGTCACCCTGGGTGCTGACCTCCACGCCGTCGCCGTCCGCGACCGCCCGGCGCACGATCGCGGCGTGGTCGTCAAGGATCGCCGGGTAGCGCTCCCCCAGCTCCTGGAGCAGCCGGGTCGAGCCCTCGATATCGGTGAACAGGAAGGTGACCGTCCCGGTCGGCAGCTCCGCCATGTCGGAGGAGGAATGTAGCCGGTCCTGGGGTCGTCAGCCTCCGTGGTCGTGCGGCTGGGGGGAGCCCGGCCGAGCGCCACGTCCAGACAGCCGTAGCAGACCGCAATGGGGCACTCGGCGCGTTCACAGGCCTCGCACCGCTCGATCCGGTCCTCGCAGGCCGAGCACCGCCCCGTGGTCGGCGCCTCCGCGCTCATCGCTCCTCACTCTGCTCCGGTTCGTGCCGGCCTTCCTGGCGGACCGGCCGGAACGTGCTCGGTCCGGGGCGCATGGCTCGCTCGATCGGCAGGTCGGGGACACTCGGCGTTGGTGCCTTCCGTCGGCAGGCCCGCGGCCATCCAGTCGAGCTTCCCGTCGGCGTACTCGTAGACCCGGGCGAATCCCATGCCACGCGGCCCGCGGGCTCATGTCTCAGCCAGCGTCCCAGCAGTAGCAGATGACCGGCCGGCTCGGGTCGAGCATGTCCCGCGGGTCCGTCTCGAGCCCGCGGAGCGTCAGGTTGATCGCGCCGGGCAGATGGTCCTCGGCATAGTCGTTGGCGGGCAGCACCTCGACGACCTGTGCGCCCTCGTCCATGAGCTTTCGCACCGTCTCGCGGTCGATCTCCTCAGGCATCCCCGACCTCCGTTCGTCGGCTGCGGTCCCTCAGGTCTTTTCCCCGTCCCTGCCGGACCATGGCCGCTGCCGCGCCCCGCCGAACGCGAACGGGCGGGGCCTCCGAAGAGACCCCGCCCGTTCTGTTCGGCCCGGGGAGCGTTCAGGCCGCCGCAGCGGCAGGCGTCGCCGCCGTCTTCTTCCTGAAGAACTCGCCAGGCTTCCATGGGGTCCCCAGGGCCGGCAGCAGGTACCGGTCGACCCCGTAGTACCCGGCGTTGCGCCAGGCGAGGACCAGGAAGACCTCGACCACGAGGAACAGGGGGTTCACGCCCGCCACTCCCGCCAGCCCGAAGCTGGTGTTCAGCGTGGCGCCGAAGAAGGCCGAGATGCCGGTGAGGATCCCGAGGATCAGCCCGATCCCGATCGCCACCTCGCCGATCGCGATGACCGGCGCGAGCCAGCCGCCGGAGTGCTCGATCCACCGCAGGAACGAGGCGTACCAGCCGTAGTTCACGGCCGCGTGCTCCCCGCCCGCTCCCTGCAGGGCGAACCCGGCGAACCCCTTCAGCCCCGCCGAGCTGCGGAGCCACGACTCCTGGGTGAACCCGAGCTTCCAGTTGAAGGTGCCACCGGAGGTCCCGGTGATCTTCTCCCAGCCGGCGTGCAGCCACTGGTACCCGAGCCAGACCCGGAGCACCAGCCAGAACGGAGCCGACGCGGGTGAGGCGAACAGCCACCTCGCCACCTTGGGCTCCTGGTAGTAGGTGATGGACTGTGCCATCTCGCTCCCTCCTTCTTGCATGACAACTCCATGATCGGCACGGAGACGCCGGAGCCATCAGGCCGACCGCCCCGGATCGGCCTGGGACCTTTCGGGACCATGTCGGGACCCTCACGGGACCCTCGGCGGCCGACCGCCAAGGGACCACAACGGTCAGGGCCGATCGGGCCGCGCTCACGGTCTCGTAGGGAATCGACCGGCTCTCGCCGGCGGAACTCCTGCACCGGGGAGCTCAGGCGCCGGGGGTGGTCGTGTGGCGCGCCAGGTACGCGGCGGCCTCCGCCCGGCGGGCCACCTCGAGCTTCGAGAGGATGCTCGAGACGTAGTTCTTCACGGTCTTCTCCGCCAGGTGGAGCTCGTCGCCGATCTCCCTGTTGGTCCGGCCGTCCGCCACGAGCGTCAGGATGCGCTCCTCCTGCGGGGACAGCCGGGCGAGCTTCTCGTCGCGCATCAGGTGCTTGCCCTTGCGCAGGCGATCCAGGACCGCGGAGGTCACCGCCGGGTCGAGCAGGCTCTGGCCTTCCCCGACCGCGCGGATGGCCCGCAGCAGGTCGCCCGACTTCACCTGCTTGAGCACGTAGCCGGAGGCGCCGGCCATGATCGATGCGAACAGGGCCTCGTCGTCGGCGAACGAGGTCAGCATCAGTACCCGGGTGGCCGGACGCCGGGCCCGGATCTCGCGGGTGGCCTCGATGCCGCTGCCGTCGATGAGGCGCACGTCCATGACGACGACGTCCGGCCGGGATCGCTCGGCCTCGTCGATGGCCTCCCGGACCGACCCCGCCTCGGCGGTCACCACGATGTCGTCGGCTGCCTGGAGCAGCGCCCGGATGCCGCCGCGGACGACCTCGTGGTCGTCGACGAGCATCACCCGCAGGGGGACCTGTCCGCTCACGCCCCGATGGTCCCACCATCGGCCACTGACGTCAGCCTTCGGTGGGAGGGATGTTCCAGCGCGGACCGGACCCGCTCGACGAAGTCGCGCACGGTGGCCTCGGCGACCCGGTGGAGCAGGGCGCGGTCGGCCGCCCGGCCGAGCGCGCCCGCCGGGGGCACGTACCGCCCGCTCATCGACAGCTGGCTGCGCTCCGGGCCGAACGGCGCGATCTCCAGGTCCCCATCCATGACCGGGAGCAGGCTGGAGCCGCGCTCCGCCGCCCACCGCACCGGGATCACCGTCTTGGCCGGGACGCGGATCGGCTCCCCGACCTCGACCTCCACCCGGCGCCGGACCCGCAGGCTCGAACCGAAGCCGACCTCGGCCATCAGCACGCGCCCGCGTTCCTCGGAGTCGCCGGCCAGGTTCGGCATCCACGACGCGGGGTCGTCGAGCAGCAAACCCTCGGCCTGGTCGAAGGGCGTCGCCAGCTCCGTGAAATAGCGCACGAACATGCAACCCATGGTGCGGCCCGCCGATCCCGGTTCCTCGGGTCCAAGGTCCCGTCCCAACCGGGACCATCGCCCCCGTGCCTCCCGCCGCCCGCCGCCGACCATTCGACGCGACGGATCGACGCGACGGAACGACGGAGGAGGATTCGACATGAAGCGATTGATCGTGTTCGGCGTCGTGGGCGCCGCCATCGCCCTGCTGGGGGCGGCCTGTTCCGCTTCGAGCGGGACCCAAACGCAGGGTGGCGGCGAGGGCACCGCGCTGGCCATTCGACTGAAGGAGCTGGCCATCCAGCCGGCCACCATCCAGGTGCCCGCGGGCGAGCCGGTGACGCTGAACATCTCGGACGTCGGCGCGGCGCAGCATTCGTTCGCCGTCGACCTCGGGAGCCGCGTGCTGCAGACCGACATGCTGAACCCGGGCGGAACGGCGACGCTGGAGCTCCCGGCCCTCGACGCGGGGAGCTACCAGGCATGGTGCACGGTTCCGGGGCACCGGGAGGCCGGGATGCAGGCGACGCTCGTGGCGGCATCCGGGAACGGTTCCGGCGGCGCCTCCGGCAACGGCGAGATGGGCGGCATGGGTATGGGTGGGAACGGCGCCAGCGGCGACCAGCTGGGTGACGGCATGACCGCCGAGCAGATGGCCGCGATGCACGAGAAGTCCATGACCGCGTTCCCGGCGACGACCGACGGCCTCGGCGGCCAGGCACTTCCATACGTCACCGACCAGCAGGGAGTGAAGCGGTTCCAGCTGACGCTGACGCAGACCACGTGGCAGGTCGACCCGACGCACCGGGTCCAGGCCCTGACCTACGACGGCGGCGTGTCCGGCCCGGAGATCCGGGTCCACCAGGGCGACCGCATCCGGCTGGAGGTGACGAACCGCTCGCCCCAGCCGACCACGGTGCACTTCCACGGGCTGACGGTGCCGAACGCCCAGGACGGCGTTCCCTACATCACCCAGGACCCGATCATGCCGGGCGACACGTTCACCTCCCAGTTCAGGGTCGTGGACCCGCCGGGGACGTACATGTACCACTCGCACTTCAACTCGGCGGAGCAGGTCGGCCGTGGGCTGTACGGCGCCTTCGTCGTCGAGCCCAGGCACCACACGTGGGACGAGGAGTACACCGAGGTCCTCGGCGACGGGCCGCTCGGGTACACGATCGACGGGAAGGGCTGGCCGGCCACGGCGCCCCTCACCGCGAAGCTGGGCGATTGGGTGCTGATCCGGATGATGAACGCCGGACAGATGCTGCACCCGATGCACCTGCACGGCTACCACTTCCAGGTGGTGGCGGAGGATGGCGCGACGCTCGACCACCCCTACAGCGCGGACACGCTGGTGGTCGCCCCCGGCGAGCGGTTCGACGTGCTGGTCCACGCCACGCACCCCGGCGTGTGGGCGTTCCACTGCCACATCCTGTCCCACGTCGAGGGGCCGCAGGGCATGTTCGGGATGGCGACGGCCCTGATCGTGAAGTAGGCGGGGACGCCACGGGGGCCGCCGCGGCTCCTCCGTCGAACCGCCTACGCCAGCGGCAGCCGCACCCGAACGGTCGTCCCGGCTCGGGGGGAGCTCTCGATCGAGAGGCTCCCCCCGAGCGCTTCCGCACGGCCGCGCAGGTTGTCGAGCCCCTGGCCGCCGGGCCGCACCGCGCCCGGGTCGAACCCCCTCCCGTCGTCGTCGATCTCCAGCACCGCCTGGTGGTCGGCCGCGACCAGTGCCAGCCGGCACGTCGCGGCCCCGGCATGACGGCCCACGTTCGACAGGGCCTCCCGGGCCAGCTGGACGACGTCCCCCGCCTTCGAGGACAGCTCCGACGCCACCCGGGTGTCGACGTCCACGACCGTGGTGACCCCGGTGCGCTCCTCGAACTCCGCCGCCAGCGACCGGAGGGCCTGGTCCAGCTGTCGGTCCGCCAGGATCCCCGGCCGGAGCCCGAAGATGTAGTTCCGGAGGTCCCGGATGGCCCGGTCGATCTCGCCGACGGCGTCCTCCATGCGCCGCTCGATCTCGGGGTCGCGGGCCAGCGCCGCGGTTCCCTGCAGGCCCATTCCCACGGCGAACAGGGCCTGGATCACGCCGTCGTGCAGTTCCTTGGCGATGCGCTCCCGATCCTCGAGCACCAGGAGCCGGCGGACCTCCTCCTGGGCCCGGGCGTACTCGACGGCCACCGATGCCTGCTGGGCGAACGCCTGGAGGGCGGCCGCGTCGGCGTCGTCGAAGGGATGGCCGTCGACGCCGTTCCCCACCGAGAGCGTGCCCACGGGCCCCTCGGTCCCGGCCAGCGGAACGAAGACTGCCGGGCCGATGCTCCCCGCCCCCACCAGCGGCTGGGCGGTGCGCGGGTCCGCCGAGGCGTCCGCCACGACCACCGGACGACCGGTCCACACGACCTCGCCGGAGATCGACTTGGCAAGGGGGAACGAGGTGCCTCGAAGGCCCTCCGCGGCCTCGCCGTCCACCGCGATGAGGAGCAGGTGCTCGGGTCCCGACGGAACGGCCACCGTCGCCAGGTCCGCGCCGAGGAGCTCGCGGGCCCGGCGGGCGACCAGGTCCAGGACCTCCTCCAGGGGCCGCCCCGAGACGGTCGCCGTGGCGATCTCCGCCATCGCCTGAAGCCGCAGCTCGCGCTGGCGGGATTCCGCGTGGAGCCGGGCGTTCTCGATGGCCACGCCGGCCTGGGCGGCGAGCACCTCGATCGTGCGCTCGTCCTCCTCGGTGAACTCGTCGGCGCCCTGCTTCTCGGTGAGGTAGATGTTGCCGAACAAGCGCCCCCGGGCCTTCACCGGCGCGCCGAGGAACGAGCGCATCGGTGGGTGGTTCGGGGGGAACCCGTACGACCGGGGATCGCGGGAGATCTCGGGGAGGCGCAGGGTCCTCGCGTCGCTGATCAGCACTCCGAGGATCCCCCGGCCGACCGGCGGGTGGCCGATGCGGGCCCGGTCGGATGGCTCGATGCCGACCGTGATGAACTCGGTGATCAGCCCCTCCGGCCCCAGCACCCCCAGGGCACCGTACCGGGCGTCGGTCAGCGACATCGCCAGGGCCACGATCCGCTGCAGGACCGCGTCCAGCGACAGCTCGGAAGCCAGCGTGAGGCCCGCCTGCAGCAGCGCATCGGTGCGATCCGCGGGGGCCTCCGGAAAATCCGCCACGAAGCGGAACGGTACCGGACGGTTACCCCCGGTGTGTCAACGGTCTCGGACGGGCTCCTCAGGGTGTCGAGGGGACGAGCCCGGCCAACCACGTGCGGTAGTTCGCCACGTTGGCGAGCGGGACCGCGGCATGCTCGCACGTCATCGGATCGGCACAGGAAGGGTTGCCCTCCATGGTGAAGTAGTCGAACCGGCAGCCCTCGCAGAACACGTCGAGCTCCTCGGGCAGGTACGCACAATCGCCCCACGAGCAGCTGCGTTCACCCTCGCCCGTGGCGAAGTCGTAGGAGCAGCCCGAACACCTCCGAAATTCCTGCCACCTGGCCATCGAATCCCACCTCCGTCTCGGACAGGGCCGCTCAGGCCGCCACGGCCGCCGGCTCCGCCACGGTGATCAGCACGGCCGGCGGTTGCCGTAGCGAGTTGTGGACCGTGCACAGGTCGACCACCCGCTCCAGCGCCGTGCTCAGCGCGCGCGGCAGCGCGACGGGCACGTACACCCGGATCCACACCCGGGCGACCCTGGGCGGGCGGTCCTCGGCCATCTCGAACCCGGACTCCACCCGAAGGCCCTTCGAAGGGATGGCGTGGCGTCCCAGGAAGCGCTCGGCGTAGAAGGCGACACACGAAGCCAGCCCGGCCACGAACAGCTCGGTCGGCGTCGGCCCGGCGTCGGCCCCTCCGGCCTCGGCCGGCTGATCGACGATGAACTCGTGGTCGCGGACCGACACACGGAACCGATCCCGCTCGATGTGGTCGACGAGAATCTCCGTCACCTGCCTCACCTCCGTCGAGGACACCCCTTGCGCCCGCCTCCCGGGCCGACACTCCGGCTCACTGATTGAACTTCCGTCCTGCCGCCAGCGTCACACCGGCCTCGAGGTGGGAAGTACGGCCGAATGGCCCGTCCGCTTAGGGGCGAGCGGCGGGAACGCTCGCCCGGACGCCCCCCGGACCCGGGGCCTTCCTCCCTCCTCCGCGTCATCGCGATCGCGGAGCATGGCCCGGGAGGTGAGCTCAATGATCGGAATTCCGCTTCCGCCAACAAACCCAGCGGCCCACGTGGAGTCAGGGATCGTCGGCGCGTTGGTCGCGTTGCTCTTTGTGCTCCTGGTAGGGGCCATCCTGCTCGTCGGCGTGCTGGTGGACCGGCGTACGACGCGGGCGTCCGTGACGGCGCCCAAGGCAACCGATGTGTTGCCCCGGGCAGCCCGACCAGGGGGTCCAACGATTCTGGTGAAGCCCCGGCCGCGCGCAGCGGCGCGGTCTTGACTCGGAGTCGCGCCCGGCACGGCCTCGGCATCGCGGAGGTCTTCGGTCGCGACGCACTGAGGGCTGACCAGAAACGACTCGAGACCATCGCGGAAGGAGATCGAGATGCAGGAAGCGTTCACGAAGGAGCGGGCCCAGGAGATCGGGAACCGCATCGGGATCCTGTGGGATCACGCCACGTTCTCGGTCGAGGAGTTCCGCAAGGGGCTCGACGTCGAACTGGAGCACGGGAGCCGGAACCCGCTCACCGACGTGACAGGCGACGACCCCGAGCTCACCGGCAAGATCGTGTGGGCTCACCTGATCGAGGCACCCGACTACTACGAGCGTCTCGCGCGGATGGAGTCAGAGGCGGACGTGGAACGCGCCCTCGAGCTCGAGCAGCCCGTCGAGCCCCGCGCGGCAGCGATGCCGAGGGCACGCGCGATTGGCCCGAGGCCGGGGCAGCACGTGATCAGTCGGCGCGAAATGCCGCTCGCCCTGGGGCGGGCGCCCGGCTCCTCGAGGCTACGTGGCGACCGCGTCGCCCGCCGCGCCGAGCATGCTCGGGTGGTGAGCCTTCGCAGCCTGGGCGCGGAGCGTGCCCGCTACCCGCTGGACGAAGTCCCGGACGGTGGCCTCGGCCACACGGTGGAGCAGCGATCGGTCGATCGCCTCCCCGAGAGCTCCGTACGGTGGCGTGTACACCCCGCTCATGGCCAGGTGACTGCTGCCCGGTCCGAAGGGCGCGAGCTCAAGGTCACCCTCCATGGAAGGCAGGGGGCTGTGGTCCGCTCCGGTGGTCCATCGGACCGGCACGACGGTTCGGCTGGGGACGCGCAACGGCTCGCCCACGGTGACCTCCACGAGCTTGCGGACGTGCAGTCCCCTGCCGAAGCCCACCTTGGTCAGCAGGTGCCGGCCATGCTCGTCGGTCTCCTCGACGAGTCCCGGGAGCCAGGAGGCAGGGTCCCGAACAAACACGGCCTCCGCCGCCCGGAACGGCAGATCGACGTTCTCGAAGGAGCGCACGAACATGCGATGAGCGTGCGCCGTCGGCATCACGCGTCACCGGGTCGAACGGCCCGGAGTTGCGGGCCCGTCCGGCCCCCCGAGTCCGAGCGCCATCCGGCCTTCTCATCGAGGGCCTGCCGGACCTGCCTCCGGGCGAGCCCGCCGTTCACGCTGTCAATCGGATGCCGTTGATTTCGGCGAGGTCGCCCGCGCCTCGAAGAGGAGGTGGAGGATGAACACGTACATCGAGGGGTTGATGGCCGACGTCGTGGCCAGGAACCCGGGGGAGGTCGAGTTCCACCAGGCGGTCCGGGAGGTCGCCGAGTCCGTGCAGATCGCGCTCGAGCGCCATCCGGAGCTCCGTGACGCGAAGATCCTCGAGCGGATCATCGAGCCCGAGCGGGTGGTCATGTTCCGGGTCCCG
Source organism: Actinomycetota bacterium (assembly GCA_036395815.1). Lineage (GTDB taxonomy): Bacteria > Actinomycetota > UBA4738 > UBA4738 > UBA4738 > DASWCX01. The sequence continues at coordinate 17,626 of DASWCX010000450.1, forward strand.
TGGGTTGACGACTCGGGCGAGATCCAGATCAACCGCGGGTACCGGATCGAGATGAACAGCGCGATCGGGCCCTACAAGGGGGGACTGCGGTTCCACCCGACCGTCTATCTCGGACTGCTCAAGTTCCTGGCGTTCGAGCAGGTGTTGAAGAACGCGCTGACGACGCTGCCCATGGGCGGGGGGAAGGGCGGAAGCGACTTCGACCCGAAGGGGAAGTCCGACGGGGAGGTCATGCGGTTCTGCCAGTCGTTCATGACCGAGCTGCAACGCCACATCGGGCAGTTCACC
>DASWCX010000451.1:0-3498 GCA_036395815.1 Actinomycetota bacterium
GAGGCCGCCCAGGACGATCTGCGAAAGGCCGCCGGTGCGGCAAGCGTCTACTTCGCCGCCTATCGTTCCTACGAGGGCCTCACGGCTCCCCGGGCCGCCGACATCGAGCCGCTCCTGCGCTGGACCCAGTCGAGAACGGCCCGACGGGGGAAGGTCAGCATCCGGGCCGCCGATACGACGACCGTGCTGCTGGTGACCAGGAGCTCCTCCGGACAGGCGTACTGCATCGCCCAGTCGGCGGAAGGCACCACGTTCGGCAAGACGGACGCGAAGACACCGGCCGGATGCCGAGGCGGTTGGGAGTGAAGCGAGCCGCTACTCGAGCGGCGTGACCGGCTGCCGCCGGCGGGCCCTGCCCTCTGCGGTAACCGCCACGTAGATCCCGGCCAGGAGCAGGAGCCCTCCCAGCACCGCCGTCCAGGGAGGCGTCTCGCCGAAGAAGGCCAGAGCCAGGAGCGTGGAGCCGATCGGCTCTCCCATGACCGAGATGGCCACCACGGTGGCCGACACGTCCTTCAGCAGATAGTTGAACACGGTGTGGCCGAGCATCTGCGGGACCAGCGCCATGAGCACGAACAGCCCCCACGTCTTGGCGGGGAAACCGGTGAGCCTGGCGCCCGACAGGACCGCCGCCGGCCACAGGAGCAGGGCGCACGTGGCGTACACCGTCGCCACGTAGGTCAGGAGCGAGAGATCCTGTCGAAGTCGCCGTCCGGCCACGAAGTAGCCTGCCGCGGCCACGGCCCCCGCCACCGCCAGGAGGTCCCCGCCGGCGGCCCGACCGGAGACCACGATGAGGTCGCCCCCCGAAACGATGGCCGCACCGGCCAGCCCCACCAGGATCCCCACGATGGCCCGTCGTGCCACCCGCTCGCCGAACAGGACCGAGGAGGCCACCGCGACCAGGATCGGCGACGCCGTGACCAGGACCACGCTCGCCGCGATCGTCGTGTACGAGAGCGAGGCGATCCACGTGGCGAAGTGGACGGCCAGCAGGCCCCCGGACGCTGTGAGGATCAGGCCTTGACGGCCGGTGAGGGCGCGGAGCTCCGGACGCCGGCGGGCCACCGCGAGCGGGACCACCAGGGCCGCGGCGAAGCCGTTGCGGTAGAACGCGATCGACACCGCGGGGGCGTGCGCCAAGCGGATGAAGATGGCGGAGAACGAGACCGCCACCACACCCATCGCCAAGAGCGCCGCGTGCCGAACCGGCATCCGCACATTGTCCGGCAGGGCGTCCCGCGGACCACACCGCTTCGTTCCCGCTATTCTGCCCGGTCGTGGCTCGAGTGACGGTGTTCGGAGCGGGGGCGATGGGAACCGCGGTGGCCATGCACCTGGCGCGGGCGGGCAACGACACCGTGCTTTGGGCGAGCGAGTTCGACCGTCGGGTCCTCCCCGACCTCATCGAGCAGCGGCGCCACCCGGCCCTCCCCGAGCACTTGCCTGAATCGCTCTCCGTGCTGGGGGACGAGCAGCTCGAAGCCGCGGCGGACGGGATCGAGATCGCCATCATGGGGGCGCACTCCGGCGGGGCCAGGACGCTGGCCCGGATCGTCATCGAAGGCTCCGGCCCTCCTCCCATCGTCCTGGGCGTGGCCAAGGGGCTCGAGCCGAAGACCGGCAAGCGGATGTCCGAGGTCTACTCGGAGGAGGTCGGCCACGATCGAGTGGTGGCCATGGGTGGTCCGTGCCTGGCCCCGGAGCTGGCCCAGGGGGCGCCGTCGGCGGTGGTGATGGCGTCATCGGACCCCGCCTCCATGAAGGCGGTGGCGGAGGCGTTCCGAACCCCGTGGTTCGAGACCGCCGAGACCGACGACGTGGCGGGGGTCGAGTACTGCACCGTGGCGAAGAACGTCGCCGCCATCGGGATGGGGATCCTCGATGGACTGGCGAAGGTCGGCTCTTCCGAGTACCGGAACGCGAAGGCGGCGCTGTTCGCCCAGGCGGTCAGGGAGATGGTCGAGCTGGTGGAGGCGCTGGGCGGCCGGGCCGAGACCGTGTTCGGCCTGGCGGGACTGGGCGATGCCCTGGTGACCAGCCTCGGGGGCCGGAACCGCCTGTACGGCGAGTTGATCGGCGAGGGTGCCGACCCCGGGCGTGCCCTGGACGACCTGACCCGCCGAGGGATGACGGTGGAGGGCGTGGAGGCGGCCCGCGAGGTCCGGCGGCTGTCGCGGGAGCATGGCCTCCGCCTCCCGTTCCACGGGCAGCTCGAGGCGATACTCTTCGACGGCGCGCCGGGGCCCAGCATCCTCGAGTGCATGAAGGGGTGATGCCACAGATGAGCGAACCGAGCCCCGTCGGGAACCCCCCTCCCTCGGCTCCGGACCGAAACCTCGCCCTGGAGCTGGTGCGGGTGACCGAGGCCGCCGCCCTCGGGGCCGGCCGATGGGTCGGTCGGGGGGACAAGGAGTCCGCCGACCAGGCCGCGGTCGACGCCATGCGCCTGATGCTCAGCACGGTCTCCATGGACGGGATCGTGGTGATCGGGGAGGGCGAGAAGGACGAGGCCCCCATGCTCTACAACGGCGAGCGGGTGGGGAACGCCCAGCCGCCCGAGGTGGACGTGGCGGTCGACCCGCTCGAAGGAACCCGGCTCACCGCGTTGGGGATGCCGAACGCCATCGCGGTGGTGGCGGTGGCCGAGCGGGGCACGATGTTCTTCCCCGGAGCGGCCGTGTACATGGAGAAGATCGCCGGCGGACCCGACGTCGCCGACGCCATCGACATCGACGCGCCGCCCCAGGAGAACGTGCGCCGGGTGGCGAAGGCGAAGGGCAAGCGGCCCGAGGACGTCTCGGTCGTGGTCCTGGACCGGGACCGGCACCATGACCTGATCGCCGACCTGCGCGCTTCGGGTGCCAAGGTCATGTTGATCACCGACGGCGACGTGGCCCCGGCCATCGCGGCCTCCCGGGAGGAGAGCGCGGTCGACCTCCTGTACGGGATCGGGGGGACCCCGGAGGGCGTGATCTCGGCGGCGGCCCTGAAGTGCTTGGGGGGCGCGATGCAGGGACGCCTGTGGCCCCGCAACGACGAGGAGCGACAGAAGCTGATCGACGACGGCTACGACCTCGGGCGGGTCCTCACCACAGACGACCTGGTTGCCGGCCAGGACGTGTTCGTGGCTGCCACCGGCGTCACGACGGGGGCGCTGCTGAAGGGGGTCCGCTACCTCGAGGGGGGAGCCGTGACCGACTCCCTGGTGATGCGGTCGCGATCGGGCACGGTACGCAGGATCGAGGCGAAGCACGCCTTCGAGAAGCTGATGAAGTTCTCGAACATCGAGTACCGCTGAGGCGCTACTTCGGGGCGGGTTCGGCGGGCAGGCGGTAGACGCCTCTCGACTCCTTGGCCACCAGGCCTTCCCGGGCCGCACGGGCCAGCGCGGCGAGCAGGTGCTTCCTGATGTCACGTTGGGTGAACGGATCGAGGTACCCACGCTTCAGGGCCAGATCCTGGATCACGGTCCAGTGAAGGGGCGTCCCCTCCTCG